>JARFPV010000643.1 GCA_029288115.1 Akkermansiaceae bacterium
GGGTGTGGACGCTCTCCCAGCGCACCACGAACTTCCAGCTGGCAGCGTCGATTCCATCTTTGTTTCACACTCGCATCTCGATCACACTGGCTCGCTCCCCGTTCTGATGAATGACCAGCCAGATGCGGAGGTCTACATGACACCAGCCACATCGAAGCTGGTTGATGCCCTGCTGCACAATTCGGTAAACGTCATGGAAAGCAAGCGCATCGAACTGGGCATCAACGACTATCCGTTTTACACCCACCGTGAGCTCGACCTTCTGGAAAAACGATGGCGCACGTTTAATTACGAGCGCACATTCAATCTCACCGATAACTTGCGCGCAACATTTCACGATGCTGGACATATTCTTGGCTCAGCCGGAATCATGTTAGAAACGCCGGAAAAACGCATCTTCTACACTGGCGATGTGCAATTTGAAAAACAAACCCTGATACCGGGCGCAGACCTCCCCGAGGAGGATATCGACACCCTTATCATCGAAACAACACGCGGCGCATCACCCCGTGATCCGGACTACACCCGCGACAAGGAAGAACTCAAGTTTGCACTGGCAATCAAGAACTGCCTCCAAGCCGGCGGATCCGTTCTCATCCCCGTTTTTGCCATGGGTAAAACCCAGGAAGTACTCACCATGATCGACCGCTTCAAGCGCGAAGGGCTGATCCCGGACGCACCCACCTACATCGGCGGGCTGAGCACCAAGATGACGCATATTTTTGACGATTTTGCCGACTCCACACCGCGTAATCTCCCCGGCTTCCGTATCCTTGAAGACATGGAAGTCAAAACTGGTGGACGGAGAAAAAAACGTGCCCCCATCGTCTATCAACCCGGTGGCATTTACGCACTTTCTTCCGGCATGATGACTGAAAAAACCGTTTCTAACAACTTCGCCCGCGGTTTTATCAGCAACCCCAAGAACGCCCTCCTCTTTGTCGGTTATGCTGATCCCGACACCCCTGCTGGCCACATCCGCGCAGGCAAGCGTGGCGACCTCATCGACCTGGATTCCTCACTCGACCCCGTCCAGTTCAACTGTCCGATGGAAGTCTTCGATTTCTCCGGTCACGCCACGCGTGATGATTTACTCGATTATATCCTGCGTGTAGCACCCAAGCAGTGCTTCCTTGTCCACGGTGATATTGAAGCCACCGAGTGGTTTGCAGAGCAGCTCGGGGAAAAGCTACCCGACTGCGAGACCATCATCCCGCGCCCGGGGGTCAAATACAGTATCTAATACTTACTTGGCTTTGGCTGGAAATGCTTCGAGCTTCTCCCAGTCATCTTTCGTGGCAAGACCTTTCTGATGTTCCATCATGATCAGCCATTTGCCATCTTCCTTCACCAGAAGCGCATCAAGATAGATGTATTCCTTTCCGGAATCACCGCCGTCTGTAGAAAAC
>JARFPV010000021.1 GCA_029288115.1 Akkermansiaceae bacterium
TCGGCATACTGCACGATCGCATTGGTGCGCACCCCCGCCTTCACCTTCCCGGGCCAGCGCGCCAAGGACATTGTTCGCCTTGAGGCAGATGACGCCAGCCATGATCTGGTGTTTGAGCCGACCATTCGACCTGCCGTTGAAAGCATTCGTGCTGCTGTGAAGCTCCCCGGTTATCTGCAACGTGAGGATATCGATGCTGATCTACGATCCGGGTTCATGACAGTTCTCGAAGGCAGCGAAGTAAGAATACGTGCGACAGCCAGCCGAGCCCTGCTCAAGGCAAACGCTGAAGTGCAATTGTTACCCAAGGAGGAAAACCAATCAGACACACCTGAGGCTGAAGACAAAACACAGTCAGAAAAAATCGCGAAAGCACCCGTCACTGAAAAACTCAGAGTCAAAGTTGACGGCAGAAAAATCAGCACCTCCCCCATCGACATCTCTTCTCATTCACTCGTCATCCCGCTGCACTGGACAGACATACACGGACTCAAGGCCGACTCCCCCATTAAATTGCGTATCGAAACAACCAAGGACCAGGCACCCACCACATACATCCAGGGAGTTGACCGGCAGCATATTATGCTCGCCGAGGAGACACTCAATTTCGAAGTCCTCGCCGAAGACGATTTCGGACTCAAGGCATGCGGCATTTCCTGGCAAGGAGAGTTCACCAAACCAACTGGAGGTGACCCGGCCAAAGGAGAAGTCACCATCGAACAAGGCAGCCCAAACCGGACAACCTTTAATCTTCCTTGGAGATTCTCGCCACAAAACCACGAAATCTCACCACAAAAAATCCTACTCAGGTCATGGACCGAAGACTATCGCCCTGGACGTGGCCGAGTTTATTCAGAACCAATCATTCTCTACATCCTGACTCGTGACGAGCACGCTCAAGTGCTGAAAAACGAATTCGACCGTGCCATTGGTGAGCTTGAAGACATTGCCCGGAAAGAGCAAAACCTCAATGACGAGACCCAACGTCTTAACAAGAAAGACGCCAATGAACTCCAAACAGAAGAATTCAGGAAAAAACTCCAGGACCAACAAGACGGCGAGCGCGAAAACAAAGAGCGCATGCAGGATCTAAGCAAAAAGATGGAGAAACTCTTTAAGGATGCGGTGCGCAATGGCGAAATCGACAAAGATGCACTTAAAAAAATGTCCGATGCTCTCAAATCCATGAAAGAGCTATCTGAACAGGATCTGCCAAAGGTGGAGAAAAAACTTCAGGACGCTCAAAGCCAGCGCAACACGCCTGAGAAATCCAAAAAAGACCTCAACGAGGCGATCGAGGAACAGAAAAAGGCGATTGAGAAAATGAAACAGGCGCTCAAAAACGCCAACGAAGCCAACCAAAACTTCGAGGCAAGCACATTCATCAATCGCCTGAAACGTGCAGCCAGTGAAGAAGACGGGATCGCATCCGCATTTATCGGCATGATCGATAAAGTGATTGGCCGAGATGTCCAAGACCTCGACCCAGTCGAACAACGCGCGATCAAAGGAGCATCCGATCAGCAACGCCAAACAGCTGCCGATGTTCGCTGGATCCAAGAAGACCTCGACCACTATCACACACGCACCCAGAAAGAAGTACACAAAAAGATTGTCGATTCCATGCGCGACTCACGGATCGATGAAGCGATGGAGCTACTGGCAGTCAGTGTCTCTGGTAACATTTCTTACACCTCCGTTGCCCAATCCAAAAAATGGGCTGCACAGCTCAGAACGTGGGCCAAACTGCTCGAAGGCTCCAAGAATGGTGGCGGCGGTGGAGGTGGCGGCGGCGGCGGTGGCGGCCAGGAAGACAAGGACTTCGAATTCATGCTCAAGGTCATGCGCATGATTCAAAAAGAGCAGGATATCCGCTCACGCACGCGCGCACTCGAAGACTTCAGAAGGACATTCACACCAAAAACTGAAACTCCTGCACCGTAGCATTTTCAAAAAGGTCGATCAGTAATCTCTAACCAAACAATACCATGAAAAAAACAATCATAACCCTGCTTTGCTCTGCATTCGCATTGGCCTCTGCCTTGGGTGACCCCAATGCGGACAAACCAAAGACAGCTCCAACCAAAGAGGAAATTGCGGAAAAAGTCAAAAAGCATAACGAGGGAGCAAAGAAGCTCGGCAACGAGCAAGACGACCTTTCAGCGGACGTTCAGGATCTCTATGAAGAACAGACCGATGCCAATGTAAAAAAATTGCTCAGAGAGGTTGAAATAATCATGGCCGATGCCACCGACCGACTCGAAATATCCAAAACGGATGGCACCACGATCGCTATTCAAACCGAAGTGATCGAAAAAATCTTTGAAGCAGCCAAAAAGAAACAACAAAGCGGTGGCGGATGAAAGAATAGCCAAAAAAGCATGGGTTCCATGCTTGAAATGATGAAGCGCATGATGGACGGCGGCAAGGATGCCGGCGAAGGTCAGGGCGAAGGCGAGGGCGAAGGCAAAGGTAAGGGCAAAGGCGCTGGAGAAGGCGGCGGCGGAGGTGACGGCAATGGTGGTAACGGCGGCAAAACCGGTGACCCCGACAATACCGCTGAAAACAGCGAGCGACGCGTTCCTAAAAACTCCGGAACAGCCGGATCGTCATTACCCCGTGAGTTCCATAAAGCCATGGATGCCTATAACAAGGGCGCCTCCGAAAAGGCAAAAAACTCCAAGTAGTCCAAACTCAGCACCGTTTCAGAACCAGTCAAACTCACCTATGAGAATTCGCTTACATCAGTTTCCACTCATTATTGTCGGGCTCGGACTTACTTTGCCCTCAATCGTGCATTCCCAGTCACTGCCACGCAGACAGAATGATGTTATTCCAGCTCAAGTCGAAACTATGTATACCAAAGGCCTTCGATACCTCTCGAACTCGCAGGATGGCGAAGGCGGCTGGGGAGGAGGAAGCGGTGCAAGACCCGGCGTGGTCGGCCTGTGTACACTGGCATTCCTCGCCCATGGTGAAGATCCAAACCATGGACCACATGCACAAAAAATCCGTAAATCAATTGGCTTCCTGATCGGAAAACAAAATGCGGAGGGTTACATGGGCCCTCAAATGTATGATCACGGGTTCGCCACTCTGGCATTGGCCGAGTGCTATGGCATGGTCGATGACAAACGCATCGCGCCCGCTCTTAAAAAAGCTGTCGCTCTGATCGTGAAAGCCCAGAAAATCAACTCACGCGGAGCATGGCGCTATACCCCGGAAACCACCCATGCCGATACCACGGTCTCAGGATGCCAAATCGTCGCCCTGCTTGCCGCCCGCAACGCCGGAATACCGGTCGATGATAAAGTCATCGATAAAGGTCTCGCCTATATGAAAAGCTGCCGCAGTTCCACTGGTGGCTACGGATACACAAGCAAAAGCAGTGGCCGAGTCACCCTCACCGCCATTGGTTCGCTCTGTTATTCGTTGGCAAAACGCAAGGATGAAACTGGATTTGCGAAGTCCACCGAATTCCTGAAGAAAAACATCCGCGCCCAAGACGGCACTTATCCGTTTTATTTCCGCTACTATATGTCCCAGGCACTTTTTCAGGCCGATGAGGAACTCTGGCAAGCATGGAACAAAGACAACATTCGCCTACTCTCTGCCACCCAGCTCCCCGATGGCTCATGGGCTGGCAATCACGGCAATGCTTTCAGCACGTCTGGCGCCCTGCTTTCACTCGCCCTCAATTACCGCTTCCTCCCAATCTACGAAAAATGAATCAACTTATCACTTCAAGCATCTGCCTGACCCTAACTCTCGCAGTCCATGCTGAACCCGAAAAAAATACACGCGGACTGGATTTACTGCGGTTTAACGAGAAAGCTAACAGCGACACCCTTCACGGAAAATTTGTCTCCTTCGCGAAATCAGGAAATCTAATATTCAAAAGTTCAGAGGCCGTCGAACCCACCACCTTTTCTACTGAAAAACTGCACCGTATCACCCTGGGAAACGGCAGGGCTACCCAAGCGCTCACACCTACTTCATCAATCACGCTCATCAACGGTGACATTATCCCCGGCAAGATTACCGGCGCCGATAACAAGGGCGTGACAATGGACACAGAACATCTTGGGCAGCTCACCTTTGCCGCAGATACCATCTCAAGAATCTCCCCTACCCCACATGGAGGCAAGTTGATTTACTACGGACCCATCAATACCGATGGCTGGAAAACCATTGGTCCGCCTGACAAAAAAGAAAACAAGGAAGGCGATGTGGCCGAGCTAAAAAAAGAGGACAAGCAAGACAAAGAGGATGATAAACTAACGGATTGGAAATTCATCGCTGGTGCGTGGTATGCCGGAACTGGCAAGGAGCGCTATCTTGTTAGGGAGAACGCACTACCCGACACCTGTAAGGTGAAGTTTAAAATCGGATGGCGCGGCTCCCTCTACTGCAACATTGGTATTCATGCTGACCTCGCCCCGCCAGAATACAACGGCAAGGAAAGTGTCACACCTAACATGGCCAGCACCCTTGGCCAAAGCTACGTGATCAGCCTGTCCTCTCACAGCGCATCACTCTACTCCTGCACATTCGACAAAGACGGTAAACCTCTTTCATCCCGGAGCGAGAATACTCACATCAGCACTGGCTTATCGAAAAACCAGGAAGCCGAGATCGAACTCCGGATCGATCGTCCGAACAAGACACTCATGCTCTACATCAACGACAGCTTTAAGACCAAGTGGAACCTCGGAGAAAGCTACATCGCTCCAGGAAGCGCAATTGCATTCAAGAACCTCCGTTACAACAATTCCCAAATGCGTGTCAGCGACCTACTGATCACAAAGTGGAACGGTATGCGTGATTCCGCCATGAGCATGCAAAGCGAAGAACATGATGTCATCCTCCTGACCAATGGAGTGGACCGGTTTTCCGGCACATTCAAACACATCAAAGATGGTAAGATTTTCTTCCGTGGCACCTTCGACAATGATCTGGCAATCCCCACCGGATCCGTTCAGGAAATCCGACTAGCCTCTGGCAAACTACGAAAAATCCCTGAAGACAAAGAGGACAATTCCGTCTATTTTCACTTCCAGCCATTCGGCAGAATTTCAGGAATACCTGCTGCCGACGTAAAAGGCAGAACAAAAATCCACTCTGACATCGTTGGTGACGTGAGTCTCGATATGAAATACGTCGGTATCATCGATTTTTCCCGACAAAACAACCTTCTAGATTTCTGGGATGACAATTTCTAAACACTACACGATTTCTTTGTTAGCTGTTATTGCTTCATGCTCTACCCAGCTATTCGGGGCAACAACCATTGAGCTGAAAAACGGAGATACCCTCTCTGGAAAAGTCAGCACATTCAATGAGGGCTCGCTTACCTTGGTGTCGCCTGTAGCTAGCGAACCGCTTCAGATCAACGGTAAAGCCATCCAACGCATTCTCTTTAACAAGCAGCCCGAAGCACCAAAACTACACAGCGAGAAGTTGACACTCGTTAACGGCGACACAATCCCCTGTCGGGTTCTGTCTCTTGATGCTAAACAGCTTAAATTTGCCACACATTACGCAGGCGATTTCACCATCGAGCGTGAACTCATCAGTAACATTCAGTTTGGCATCGATAACCAGCGAGTGATATACAACGGCAAAGACGAAATCAGCAAATGGTCGACGACCGGCTCTTGGGCGAAGCCCGATAAGGATACTTTCACCAGCAAAGGTTCAGGAACAATTTCTCGCAAGCTCGAGCTTCCGGAAAATCTACGTATCAGTTACACTCTTATCTGGAGATCATCACCCAATTTTGTGTTCCGTTTCTGCGGTGAAAAAAGTTCCGCCACCACCAGACAGGACACCTACGAATACACCTTCAACAGGGCAGGAATGCAGATCAGAAGATACCAGGGAAACAACAACATCGCTGCCCCTTTGGTAAACATCCCACTCAAGCCAGAAGACTACAATGGCCGCAGCATCAATCTTGATTTCCACATCAATCGTAAGGATGGCAACATCACCCTGTTTGTTGACAGTAAAAAAATTGGCACATGGCCCGATCAGTTCGATATTTCCAAGGGGAATTACATCATCTTCAACAACCGTAGCAGTAAAAACCAAATCACCATCAAAAACATCCTTATTTCAGATCTGAACGACGGCTCCCTGCCCCGGTATCATCAGACTTTGCAAAAGGCAAAAGCCGACACCTTCCTCGATAGCGACGGAAATATCCGCTCTGGAAATATTCTCAATATCACCACAGCGGAATCCAAGAAACGCACTATGGTCATGGAAGAGGAGTTCAACACCAAACCATTCAGCGTTCCAGAACACCGGATCAGTTCGATGCGTTTTTCACACAAGGATGACCCACCACAATTCCCCAAACCCGACTTTAATGCCATCCTCCATCATAATGGGCAAATCCAGCTTTCAAACCCAGAATTTCTCGATGGGTTCGTAGCGGCCGAGCACCCTATTCTCGGCAAGTGTAAAATTGATATCAAAGCCCTTTCTCAGCTTCGCAAACACTCCTCTGAAAAATCAGAATAATAGAAGCAAGCCTTCCAACGACCAATACAACACCTAACAATAGTAGTCCATCTCATGCGCCTCTACCGATCATTCAACCCAGTCACCCTTGCTGTGCTGCTCAGTTTACCCATGTTAACTGGGATATTGCACGCTCAGGGCGATGAGAAGCCGGTGGCCGAGGAAAAGCCTGCAACGGAACAAGTTGCAAAGAAAACCAAGGCGCGGTTACACCTGACCAATGGTGACTCTCTCAGCGGAATGCCCAAATCTGTAGATGAGGATGAGCATCTTCTTTTTCATTCCGACAGCCTGCGCCAGACCGCAAAATTCCCACTCTCCAATGTTGTATCTCTGCACCTGGATTCTTGGAAGCCCCGTGCTCGTGAAGAAACGATCACTCGCGTCGAACTTCAACCACGTTTTCGTGAGGCCAAGGGAGACACCATCATGGGAAGTCTGCATGAACTCACTCCGGATAGTATCAAACTGAAAACTTGGTACGGCGGGATTATTAGTCTTAAGCGATCCATGGTGCGCTCGCTCAAGATAATCAACAGCTCCCCCGGAAACTACCACGGCCCCAACAGCCTGGCCGAGTGGGCTCTCCCCAAAGGTGACGATTCATGGAAATTCAATAACGGAAAACTGATATCCCAGTCCAGCTCCAGCATCGGTAAAGACGTCGGACTTAATGAAAAATCTCACGTCAGTTTCGCCGCTAGCTGGCATGCGTCCATGCGCTTTAAGGTGCGCTTATACTCGAACGATATAAAAACCGGCAGCGCTAGCGCCTATTATGAAGTCAATATCAACCGCTCCTACGCCTATTTGCAGACAAGGGGCAAGCTAGCCGGAGGACGAGCTCGCATGCTCGGTGGTGCCCGATGGCGCCAAATCAAGGTGAACAGCGCGGACAAACATGCTGATTTTGATTTTTACATCGATCGTAAGGCTGGCGTCATCAATCTCTATATCAACGGCACCCATGCATGTGTCCTCCAGTCACAGTCACCTGATCCGGAAGACCTTGGCAGTGGACTCGAGTTCATTGCCGAGGAACGATACCCCGTAGAGATTTCAAGCGTCACTGTAACACCGTGGAACGGCACCACCTTGCCCGGCAGAAAAACCACTGTGATCGAATCCCCCGAAGAAAAAAAGGGTAACAAAGACGATGAAGAGAAACCTCCTCATCGCATCGTGCTGAGCAATGGTGATGAAGTGCCGGGCACCGTGGGTAAGGTAGAAGATGGTCGCATGATCGTGGAAACTGAGTTCACCCCTATCAAGATTCCTATTAACCGTATCAAGTCCCTCAGCCTTGGCGACAAACGAGAGGAACCCAAAAAATACCGTGGCGACATCCGAGCATGGCTCCATGAGGGCGGGTTCATCACCCTACGTCTTGAATCATTCAAAGATGGTAAAATCAATGGATTCAACCAGGCAACAGGCAAGGTATCGCTCGATCTTTCAGCGTTCAACCGCGTCGACTTTCTGATCTACGATGCAAAAGCGAACGAACTCAGGAGTGAGCTGAAATAACAGCGCGTCTCACGTTTGCAACCGAGAATTGAATCAACCTTCACACAGCACCACGGCGTTAGCCGCAGCATAGTGTTCGGCATG
The DNA here is from genome assembly GCA_029288115.1 of Akkermansiaceae bacterium. Lineage (GTDB taxonomy): Bacteria > Verrucomicrobiota > Verrucomicrobiia > Verrucomicrobiales > Akkermansiaceae > Oceaniferula. The sequence goes on from JARFPV010000021.1 coordinate 8,140, forward strand.
AGTCAGGCTGATCTTGATCTGTGTGATTTTGTTAGCCTCGGCGAATTTCTTGCCGTCACCTGTTAGTAAAACCTCTGGCTCACCACTGGCGCGACGAACCACTTCCACGTCAAGCCAGGCGAGCTCTTTTCCAATCCCGGTTCCCAAGGCCTTGGCAACAGCTTCCTTGGCTGCAAATCGAGCCGCATAGTGCATGGCGGGTCGCTTCTGTTTCTCACAGTATTCCCGTTCCTTTTTGCTGAACACACGGTTGGCGAAACGGTCACCAAACTCCGCCATCGACGACGATATCCGGTCTACTTCGACCACATCGATCCCAATACCAAATATAATCATTCGCCGTATCCCTTCATTGCATCGGCCATTTCCCGCACCGCGGCTTCCAATCCAACCCTGACAGATCTAGCGACCAATGTGTGGCCGATGTTCAACTCTGCCAAATGAGGCACGGTGAGAAGTTCGGGAAGGTTCTGCAAATTGATTCCGTGGCCCGCATTCACTTGCAGCCCAAGACTGTGTCCAAGCTTCGCAGCCGCATGTAGCCGCTCTGTCTCACTCGCCCGGTCCTCACCGAAGGCATTGGCAAAGCATCCGGTATGGAGCTCAATCATTTCCGCACCGATTTTCGAAGATGCTTCAACCTGCGGCGTATCCGGATCAATAAACATACTCACCTTGATTCCGCCCGACTGCAGAGCCTTCACAGTTGGCTCCAGTGACTCGTAAAGACCATGCACGTCCAGCCCACCCTCGGTGGTCACTTCCTCCCGCGTCTCAGGCACGAGGCATACAAAATCTGGCTTCAAACGCAGTGCCATAGCCACCATTTCCTCGGTGTTGCCCATTTCAAAGTTCAACGGTAAGTCGATTTGCTCTCTGATGGCGAACGCATCAGTTTCCTGCATATGGCGTCTGTCGCCACGCACATGGATCGTGATGGAGTCGGCTCCCCCTGCAACTGCGTCCCGTGCAGCATCAAGCGGGCTAGGCTCTGCATTTGGTGACTCGAGCATATCCGCATAGCGGGCCTGCCGAAGAGTGGCTATGTGATCAATGTTAACTCCAAGTAGCAGCATGTCTTTGAAATAGGTGACATCCTCAGCACTGCCAACACTTTTGTCGTTAATTTCGTATTCTCCAGTTGCTTTTCAAATGCCGCGATATTAAATGCAGACATGAAAACACCCTTCTTTCTTACCTGCCTCATTCTAAGTGTAAGCAGCCTAACCGTACAAGCCGATGACGATGAGGGAAAGCCTCCCGCACGCAGGGCTGTGCCTGATGACCTCATTGACGACCCACACGTGCGCGAGGAACTCGGAGTCAATGAGTTCACCGCCCCGTCGATCAAAAAAATATTTGATGACCTAGGTAAGCTGGCCCCCCTACCCGCGGATGAACTTGCCCACAAAATGCCCAAACGCATGCCTCTTCATCGCACCGATCTGGCGTTAGAACTTGGCTTCCTCATCGCCGATGGATTCATTGCCGTGCAGGCAGGACAGATGAACAAGATTGAGCCTCTGGCAAAAGAGCTTTCACGTTACGGTCGTGCACTCGGGGCGGGAGAACGGGTCAACCGTCACGCCGCCAGCCTACTGGAAAGCGCCCGTAAAAACGACGTTGCCGCACTAAAAAAGGAACTCACAGCAACTCAACGTGACGTCGAAACCGATCTCATCCACCTTCGTGATGTCGACCTCGCGCACCTCATTTCGCTCGGCGGATGGGCCCGAGCACTGGAGGTCGGCTCCCATGCCGTAAAAAAGAAATATACGGCTGAACGCGCGCGGATCCTCTACCGTGAAGACATTGCCGACTATTACGAAGGTATGATCGGGGCGCTTGACCCCAGGATTTCAGGGCGCGACGACATCGATACGATGCGCAAAATCGTCGCAGGGCTGCGACACATCATGACTCTCGGCGAGAATGGGAAACCAACTCAGGATGGCGTCAATAAAATCGCCGAGTCTGCAAGGGAACTGGCGAAACAGGCGTTGAAACGGAAAAACTAATCCCCAGCCCAATCCATGGCTAAAACAATCGCCGTCCTTGGCTTGGGAATCATTGGCTCGAGAGCAGCAGACTGCCTCAGGAAAGACGGGCATCTGGTTCGCTGTTGGAACCGCACCCCCATGGACAGGGAGGATATTTGCGACACTGCCGTCGAAGCATGTGCAGGGTCGGATTTTGTGGCCCTCTATCTAAAAGACGGCATTGCCGTGCGTGAGGTCTTTGAAAAAATCAAACCATCCCTCAATCCACAACAAGTAGTGCTCAATCACTCAACAATTGATCTGGAAACGACTAACTGGCTGCACGCCCAGTGTCAGGAAGTCGGTTGTGGATTTTTAGACTCTCCATTTACAGGCAGCAAAGTGGCAGCCGGTGAAGGCTCACTCGTCTATTACGTCGGAGGCGACAAGGAGACATTAGTGCTTTCACATCCAGTTCTTGAGGCAACATCAAAAGAAATCAAGCACCTCGGCCCAGTCGGGAGTGCGACCATCGTCAAACTGGCTACCAACCTGATTTCAGCGAGTACAGTGCAGGCTCTATCAGAGGCACTTGCCATCACAAAATCACATGGAATAGATTCCAAAGTGTTCACCGAATCTGTGTTGTCCAACGCCTGCGGATCGGTCCTGGCAAAGATGAAACTTCCAACTATGGCTGACGGTGATTACGACACCCATTTCTCGATGGAGAACATGCTCAAGGACAGCCGCTTTGCCCTCAAACTCGCTGATGACGCTGGAATTGACCTGCCGGGTATCCGCACCACATCAGAGTGCATGCAAAATCGTTGCGAAAAAGGTGACGCACGGCTTGACTTCTCAGCCCTGTTCAAGGCATACGAATAAGCGTCAGTTCTGATTGTGGCGAAATTGTCACAATACCCCTGTTACAATTTCGTCACACCCCTGCCATTTCACTCACATGACTATTTGGAACTCCCTCCTTACCATTCTTAGCATCCTCGGATCCCTTGGCATTTTCCTCTACGGCATGAAAATCATGTCAGAGGGCATTCAAAAGGCAGCAGGAAACGGCTTGCGTCACGCGCTGGCCACAATGACTCATAACAGAGCCAGCTCCGTATTTACC
>JARFPV010000033.1 GCA_029288115.1 Akkermansiaceae bacterium
GCTGTCTACCAGCGTGATGCCCGGGACGGCCTTGGCGACCGAGCGGAACCGAGGCGACACACCCGGACCGACGCGAAGGCGTAGCCCCTCGCCCTCTCGATTGCCGAGCGGAAGCGGGTCGCTCTCCCGAGCCTGCCCAGCCACCTCGAACGTCGGCTCCTGCTGCCCGGTGCCATATCTCTCCTTGAAGAGTTTGATCACCCGCTCTTCCGCATCTTTCAACGTCGTGGCACCAACATCGCGCAGGACCTCCTCCAAAGACATCGTGAAGGCCCCTCTCCGGGGCTCGCTCGCCGGCCACTCGTAGGCTTTCAGCTTGTCGGTGGTCGCTGACAGATTCCAGAAGCGGTTACAGGTACCGAGGTCGCGCACGATGTCACGGGCAGGCGGGTTCTTCGCCGCCTTTGGTGACTTTGTCGATGATCAGTTGCCGATCGATGGCGAGGGAAAGAGCCTTTCTAACACGAACATCCTTGAATTTTTCCAGAGTCATGTTGAAGCGTATGAAGTCACATCCGAGGTAAACCTCTTGTCGGAATTCTTCAGGGTAGCGCTCTCGGCAGTATTCGATCATTTCAGGTGCCAGACGTTCGGTGACATGCATCTGGTCGTTAAAGAACATGCGTGCCTCGGTGTATTTGTTGCCGATGGGCAGGTAGCGAATGGCGTTGAGTTTCACGACATCGGCATCCCAGTAATGCGGGTTTCTAATCACCTCGATACGGTCGTTAAATTTCCAGGTCTCGAGTTTGAACGGACCGTTGGAGACCATGCTTTCGGGGGCAGTCCAGTAGGTGTTGCGCTCGGTCATCGTGCCATGGGCGAGCACGGTATGCTTTGGCACGGGATACCAGGTGTAGTGCTTGGTGAGGTGCGGTAGGAAGGGGATAGGTGCACGCAGATAAATCTTGAGCGTGTAGTCATCAACCGCTTTCACTCCCACCTGGGAGAAGTCCTTGAGTTCGCCCTTGTTGAATTTTTCCCCGTTCTTGATGTAGAAAAGCATCGACGAGTACTTGGCCGCGAAATCGGGATGCAGGATACGCTCGTAGGCGAATAGAAAGTCGGCTGTGGTAATGGGCATGCCGTCTGACCACTTGCCCTCTTTCTGCAAATGGAACGTCCATTCGGTAAAATCCTCGTTGGCTTCCCAGCTTGCAGCGGCACCGGGAAGTGAGCCGCCACTGTCCGACGGATGCTGCACGCACAGCCCCTCAAAAAGTGAGGTGATGATGTTGCTTTCGATCACTCCGGTGACGATCTGAGGGTCAAGGCCGGCGGGTTCGTTCGAGTTCCCTACGATCAGGATTTTTTGCTCAGTGTATTTGTCGATTGGTGATTCCTTGTCGCATGAAGACAAAAAAGGCATCAACAGTACCGGAGTCAGAATGAAGGCGAGACGCATGACGCACTGAAACTGGCTATTTCACAGAGAATGTGGAGCATTTTTTCGCGGAGATTGACGAAAATATGAAAACCCAAACACGGGCTTGCGTCGCTGTTGACTGTGACATACAAAACTTACGGCCCTCAGCAGTGCTCGAGGGTTGTTTCATTTCCCTATGAAAGCCTATTTCATCAGACGATTCCTGCTTGTCCCGATTACTTTGCTCGGGGTCACGCTGATTGTCTTCACGCTGACGCGATTCATGCCGGGTAGTCCGATTGAACGAGCGATGCAGAGGGCAACGCAGAGTGATGAAAATAGTAATTCCGCGGGAGGAAATCAGGGGGGAGGTGCTCTTAGCGAGGACGATCTGGAGAAACAGGAGGAGGAATATGGCTATGACAAGCCGATACCGGTCGCCTACCTGCAGTGGCTGGGTTTGTGGCCACGTGAGCGTCGCATTAGCAAAGGGGAAATCCGTCCGCAGCAGCGGGAGGACGTCATCGGTGACCAACTTATCAAGGATCCTGAGAATGAGACGTTGGTGGTGCTCAAGGGCAGTGGCCGTCAAGTGCTGGTGAATAAGAAGAGTCCCGAGGAGGCGACATTTGTCGATAATGGTAAGAAAATAAGTGAATCTGGTTGGAGCGTGCGTATTGAATCGCCTGAGGACCGGGCAGAACGCTGGGCCAGGCGCAATGATCGGCCCGCGTCGGAGGCCGTTACCAAACCTTACCGTGCGGTGGTTTATAAAAAGCGGTTCGCGGGGTTGGTTCAGGGAGATCTGGGTAGGTCATCGACTTATGGGGACAAGGTTTCAGACATGATTCTGGCGCGTGTTCCCATTGCGGTGTATTTCGGGTTGCTCTCCACGATCATCATTTACTCGGTTTGTATTCCCTTGGGTATCATCAAGGCGATCAAGCACCGGACATTCATCGATAATATAAGCTCGGTGCTTGTGTTTGTGGGTTACTCGATCCCTGGTTTTGCATTGGGGGCTCTCCTGATTGTTTACCTTGGTGCCCGTCTAGGTTGGTTTCCTTTGTTTGGATTGACGAGTCCGGGTGCGGAAGATCTTGCTGCTTGGGAGCAAATCAAGGATCTCGCGCATCATACTGTGTTGCCTTTGCTTTGTTATATTGTCGGCGGCTTTGCCTATACGACGATGATGATGAAAAACAACCTGATGGATAATCTTGCAGCCGACTACGTGCGTACGGCGGTATCGAAGGGGGTGAGTTTTCGGAGCGCGGTGTTTAAGCACGCATTCAGGAATTCGTTCATCCCGATTGCAACTAGCTTAGGCGGACTGATCACGATCTTTGTTGGGGGTAGCATGTTGATCGAGACGGTGTTTGATATCCAGGGTTTTGGTTTGCTTCAGTATCAGGCAATCATGAATCGTGATAACTACGTTATTATGGGAACTCTGACGATCGCTGCCTTCCTGATGCTTATCGGTAATATCATCTCGGACATCATCGTGGCGATGATCGATCCACGCATTAAATTTCACTAACATCATGTTTCGTAAAATCGGCTGGCTGCTCACACTGGGGGGGATCATCTCCTGCCTTGGTGAGTTGTTTTTGCTGAAATTGCCGACGCTTCGCTGGCCGTTTGATGTAAGCCGTGAGTTGAATTGGCTAAACTGGGGAGATCCTGACGCGCCTTTTCTGTGGTTCGGCTGGCTGGCGGCGCTTCTGATGATTTTATGTGGTGTGTTGTTGCTCATCAAGTTTCCACGCGACTTTCAATTTACGCCGATTACCCAACGGCGCATTGACCGGTTCCGCTCGATCAAGCGAGGCTATCGGGCGTTTGTCATCGTTTTGGTGTTGGCGTTGATTGCATCGCTGGATCATCTCATTGTGGGAAATGAGCCATTGCTGATGAAGTATGACGGGAAATATTACTCACCTGCAATTCAGCGGTATTACGAAACAGATGCTGATGGGAACCGCGTCATGTTCAAGGGGAAGCACTTTGGTCTCGGTGGTGATACTGCAGAGTATAAACCCGACTATAGATGGCTGAAAAAGAATTTCAAAAAGGAGAGCTCTGATTATTGGGTGCTGATGCCGTTGGTGCCCTATGCCCCTACTCAGGATACAGTGACAGTGCCGACCATGGAGTTGGAAGTGCGTGACGATGGTCGGCTCTATCACCCGAGTGCTTCAGAGCCCTTTTCCGGTTTGGCGGCCAAGGTGTATGATCTGGATGATCCGGGGAGGATGCATCTCCGTTACCGTTACCGACAAGGGCTGCGCGAAGGCGTGGTAGATGGTTGGGATGAAGAACGTGTGCGCGTTTATAGTGCCGAATATAGTCGAGGTGAGCTGGTTGTTGAAAAATATACCGGTGAGGGGACAAAGGAAAATTTCCTTGTAAAGAGAAGTTCGAAACTCCGTAAAATTTATTACGCCCCTTCGCCGCCGAGTGTTGGGATGGGGCACTTGTTGGGTACCACACCACAAGGATATGACGTGCTTGCTTACCTCTTTGGTGGTCTGCAAGTAAACTTCAAGGCGTCACTGTTCTACATTCCCGCCATCTATGCCATCGGTATTACGATTGGCTTGCTTATGGGGTTTTTTGGTTGAGTGTTTGACTTGGTGGTGCAGCGACTTATCGAGATATTTTCTAACGTGCCATTCCTGTTTGTGGTTATTATAGTGAGCTCGTCGGTGCCAATCTCAATCAAGGAGAAATCCGGGTTGGGTGTCATTATTGCCATTTTGGTGATTTTCGGATGGATGGGGATGACTTATCTGATGCGCACGGCTGCGCTGAAAGAAAAAGCCCGTGATTACGTGGCTGCTAGCCGTGTGATCGGATGCACGACGCCACGCATTGTTTTTAAACACATCCTGCCTAACACGGTGGCGATTCTCGTGACCTTGATTCCTTTCTCTATCTCAGGACTCATTCTGGGTTTGACCTCACTCGACTACCTGGGTTTTGGCTTGCCTCCGAAGTATGCGACATGGGGAACGCTACTGAAGGATGGGCTACAGAATATTTCCGCACCATGGCTGGTTAGCTCAGCTTTTGTCTGTCTCGTCTCGCTACTCATCCTTGTCACCTTTATTGGTGAGGCGGTGAGGGAAGCATTTGATCCTAAAAAATTCACCTATTACAAGTAATGAAGCCCTGCTTGAAACGAATCGGATTTGGTCTTTTGGCGACGCTGTTTGGCTTCGGGTTTTCTGCCTGTGATGATCCTGAGGAGGAGGTTGAACGGAGTTTTGGGCTCGATGAGTTCATACCAAAGTACAACAAGTACATCAGGGATTGGCTGGTTAAACAAAAAGGGGTTCACGAAAAGGCAATCGAGGATGCGCAGGCCAAGCTTGCTGATGCCACGGAGAAGGAAAAAGCCAGCCTTCAGGATACCATCAAGGAAAACCAAAGTGCCATTGAGCGCATCGAGTTTCGTCAGGGGCTTGGCGACTATTTCATGGCTAAAAAAGAGTCAGATCTTCCTGCTGGGCTCGTCTGGGAAGATGGTATGGATGAACCGGAAATTGGAGACCCCAAAGCAAAAAAAGGCGGGGTGTTCAATTTTTATGAACTCGATTTTCCTGCGACGGTACGTCCTTTTGGGCCCGAAGCGAATAACAGTTTTCGCAGTCGCATCTACGATGATATTGAGCTCGAGCTGGTGAAATTACATCCAATGACGAACCGAGTCATGCCCGGTGTCGCGCGTAAGTGGGCGGTGAGCGAGGACGGGCGAACCGTTTACTTCGAGATTGATCCCGATGCCAAGTTCAATGACGGTGTGCCGGTTCGTGCGCGCGATCTTCAGACACAAATCTATATTCGGGTGTCTGATCATGTGATCGAACCATACGGGAAGCAATATTTCAGGGAGCAATATGCACAGGTCGCAACGTATGGGGACAGATTCGTTTCGGTGAGCATGCCGGTTTCGAAACCGCTGATGCCTTATTATGCAGGCTCTTTGCCTCCTGCAGCATCGCATTTCTATGACGAGTATGGCCCGGATTATGCAGAACGATACCAATGGAGGGTGCCCCCGACCACGGGTGCGTATTTCGTCAAAGATGAGGATATCAAAAAAGGGGTTTCCATCACCCTGACACGCGCCAAGGACTGGTGGGCGAAGGATAAGAAATTCTACCGTTACCGGTTCAATCCGGATAAGGTTGTCTTCACGACGATCCGTGACGCCTCCAAAGCCTTCGAGTTGTTTCGTGCCGGGCAGTTGGATGCGGATTATCTCACACGCCCCAACCTTTGGTATCAGAAAAGCGAGATTGAACCTGTCTACGATGGTTACATCGAGCGTTACAAATTTTACACCCAATACCCACGTGTGCCGCGCGGTGCGTATCTGAATGTCGTCCACCCTGTGCTGAAGGAAGTCGACGCTCGCAAGGGAATCGCCCACGCGCTGAACTGGCAGAAGGTCATCGATGTCGTTTTCCGGGGTGATTATTCGCGACTCCAACTCATGGGGCAGGGGTTTGGAGAATTTACGAATCCCAATATCAAGGCGCGGAAATTTTCCCCCGCTAAGGCGCGTGAATTCTTTGCCAAGGCAGGCTATACCGAGGAGGGGCCGGATGGCATTTTGCGTAAACCATCGGGTGCGCGTTTGGCAGTGGCTATGGCCTATCCACTCGTTCACTACTACCCCAAGGTCGTTGCCATTCTCAAGGAGGAGGCCGCAAAAGCTGGGATGGAGCTACGTGATGACGGTTTGGAGTCCACTGCGTTTTATAAGAAGGTCATGAAAAAAGAGCACGACATGGTTCTGTGGGGTTGGGGAACCATTCCACCTTTTCCCCGATATTACCAAGGTTATCATTCAAAGAATGCTCTGAATCAAGATGGTGAACCTAAACAGCAGACGAATAATATTAACAGCTACTCGAATCCAAAAATGGATGAGTTAGTCGTCGGGCTGCGTTATGCTCGCACAACGGATGAAGTGAAAAAACTGAGCTGGGCGATTCAGCAAATGATCCACGATGAGGCTCTGTTTTTGCCAGCCTGGATGGTTGATTATGTGCGCATTGGCTCCTGGCGCTGGGTGCGGTGGCCCGACACCAAACATACGCCGTTTAATGTGCCGATCATTTATGAGCCTTTGGAAAGCCATGTCCTGTGGATTGATGAGGATATTAAAAAGGAAACGATCAAGGCAATGCGTTCTGGTAAGACGTTTCCCGAGGTGCAGAAAGTCATCGATGTGTTTAAAGATGGGATTCAACTGCCAGGTGATGAACCAAAGGTAGAAGAGCCAGAAGATGAACCTGAGGATCAGCCGATGCCGGAGGAGGATTCCCCCGTGTTGGAGATACCGAAACCTGACCCGGAGGAAAATTCCGAATTGCCATCGAGCCTTCCGGTGCCCAAAGAAGAGGAAGGAGTGATTGGTGAGTGATGATTTGTTAGAAGTGAAAGATCTCATCACCGCCTTCCGGATGGAGGACGGGGAATGGCTGCGTGCCGTGGATGGGGTTTCGTTTCGCGTTCCAAAAGGTAAGACCGTCGGGATTGTCGGCGAGTCAGGTTGTGGTAAAAGCGTGACGGCGATGTCCATCATGGGTTTGTTGCCAAAACCCATGGGGCACGTGCTTGAGGGGCAAGTGATGTTCAAGGGTGAGGATCTTACTAAAGCAGATGACGATCGTATGCATGAAGTTCGTGGAGGTGAGATTGGGGTGATTTTCCAAGAACCGATGACCGCATTGAATCCAGTTCATAGGATTGGTAAACAAATCAGCGAATCATTAATTCTGCATCGCAATATGAGTAAACGCGAGGCGTTGAAGGAATCTGTTAGTTTGCTGGAAAAGGTGGGTATTCCTGCGCCCGAGCGCCGTGTGATGGAGTATCCCCATCAATTATCCGGCGGGATGCGCCAGAGGGTTGTCATCGCCATTGCTCTGGCATGTAAACCTGATCTGCTTATCGCGGATGAACCTACCACAGCACTGGATGTTACCGTGCAGTCACAAATACTCGACCTCATGGAGAACCTGCAAAACGAGATGGGCATGTCCACTATCCTCATTACCCACGACTTGGGTGTGATTGCCGGGCATTGCGATGAGGTTGTGGTCATGTATGCAGGAAGAGTGGTTGAGCGTGCACCTGTTAGGGAGTTGTATGCATCACCGCAGCATGCTTATACTCGCGGACTGCTTAATGCGATCCCCACTCTGGATACGCCACGTAAATCCAGACTCAACACCATTGAGGGGCAAGTGGCATCGATTAAAGAATTTGTGACGGGGTGCCGTTTTTGCCAGAGAATGGAGCGCACAGGGAATACGCTGAAAATCCGCGCTCCATTCGTAGAGATTTCGAAAGATCACTGGGTGGAGGCTTGCCCGGAATGTGTTGATAAAAACATCCTGCAGAACGTGCACTGAATCGATGAACGATCCCATTTTAACCATTCGTGACCTGAAAATGCATTTCCCTGTAAAAGGGGGTGTTTTCTCGCGCCAAGTGGCATCCGTGAAGGCTGTGGATGGTGTTTCTCTTGATGTTGGAAGTGGTGAAACGCTTGGTTTGGTTGGTGAATCCGGTTG
>JARFPV010000037.1 GCA_029288115.1 Akkermansiaceae bacterium
AGAGACAGGGGGATTCGCCTGAGCCCTTGGCGACTTTGGCTGCTTTTTCAGCTTGGAATGTCAACGGAGTGTCACCGATGAGCACCTCAATGCCGTCGGTCAGGTCGATTGCCGCTTCCCGTTTGCCGTCGAGCTTAATGCCATTTGTGGAGTCATCGTCATGCAGCACATATCCGTATTCCGTTTTCTTGATATAGCAATGATTGGTGGAAACGGAGTCGCAGCTGATAGTGACGTCGTTGTCGCTGCCCCGGCCGAGAGTGATCTTCTCTTGCTCAGCATCGAACTTGTGAACTTGGGGCGATTTTCCTGATTCGGAAATGGTAATTTTAGGCATGATTCAATGAATGGTGAGTGATGGTGGGGTTTTCTACAGCAATAAAATCATCGGTGCTGTGCATGGGGTTACTATCCACGAAAAAACATTCTTTCAAGTGATTAAGTCGAGATTGCGTAGAGTGTGAAAATAAGCCTAGAAAATAAAAATTAGCCATGGCTAATTTTGGGGTTGACCTTGTGCTGTTGAGGCGATAATTGAAGGCATGATAAAGAAATTATGTATCAGTTTGTTGGTCGTTGGCGTGCTCATTGGAGGCTTGGCTTGGCTGTTGAAAAACGAAGCAGACGGCGTGAATGATGGTTCACCTGATGGTGAGCTACTCAATGTGGTGACCACGACAACGATGGTAACGGACATGGTAAAGTATATTGGTGGTGAGCGTGTGCATGTGCATGGTTTGATGGGTGCGGGGGTGGATCCTCACAGTTATCAGGTGACATTCAAGGACACCGCGGCATTGAAAAAAGCGAATCTGGTATTCTACTCTGGACATCATTTGGAGGGTAAGATGCAGGATGTGTTAGAAAAGAGGAAGGAATCCAAGGGTGGGGTATTCGCTGTGACGGATGCGGTTGATGATGCCAGCCTGCTCAAGCCGCAGGAGGAGTTTGAAAAATATTATGATCCTCACATCTGGGGTAATCCATCGACCTGGACAAATTGTGTTGATGAAGTTGTGGATGCGCTTTCTGAGGCTGACCCCGAGGGTAAGGATGAGTATGTTGGTCGTGGAGAGCAGTACCGCAAACAGCTAACCGATCTTCACGAGTGGATTATGAGCCGCGTGGCGGAAATTCCCGCAGGTCAACGTGTGTTGGTCACCAGTCACGATGCCTTTTTCTATTTTGGTAAGGCGTATGGATTTGAAGTGCGTGGCTTGCAGGGTATTTCAACCAATTCCGAATCTGGTCTCAAGGACCGTGCAGATTTGGTTGCGTTTATTAAGCAGCGTGGCATAAAAATGATATTTCCTGAATCGAGCGTGAACAAAAAAGGCATCGAGGCAGTGGCGGAAGAAGCCGGTGTGAAAGTCAGTGAACACGAGCTGTTTTCCGATGCCATGGGTGAGCCGGGCGATACCGTCACCCTGCATGGTGAGACCTACGACAAGGGAACCTACGTTGGGATGATGAAGCATAACGTCAACACCATTGTGGATGGACTGAAGTAATGGACAATGAACCAAACATCGCCCTGGAAACCCACGACCTCACGGTAACCTATCACAAGCGTCCGGTGCTTTACGGCATTGACGTTGCGGTGCCGCAGGGGAGTCTGGTGGGGATCGTTGGGCCGAATGGAGCGGGTAAGTCGACGCTTATTAAGTCGATTATGGGTGTGGTGCCCTCGTC
>JARFPV010000171.1 GCA_029288115.1 Akkermansiaceae bacterium
GGGCTGGACCTGCGCACAAGAAGGCAAAACGCCCACTCCTTGACCCTCAAACAGGAGATACGAAAAAGGATGAAAATGGAAAACCCATTACCATGCTCGTTGATGAACTCGACTCCGGCATCTACCTGCGCGGTAATAGCCGAAGCCAGGTCAACATCTGGAACTGGCCAGGCGGCTCCGGCGAGGTCTACGGATACCGCACTAACAAAAAACTCTCACAGGAAATCCGCGCCGCACTGACTCCCAAAGTAAAGGCAGACAAACCCATCGGCGAGTGGAACCGCTTTGTCATCACGATGAAAGGCGACAGACTGAGCGTTGTGCTCAATGGCAAAAAAGTCATCAGCAAGGCTCAGCTTCCGGGAGTACCGGCCAAGGGCAAACTGGCTCTGCAGCACCACGGATCAGCCATCGAGTTTGCCAATATCTCGATCAAGGAGCTCTAAAATTACCCACATCAGGAGAATTTTAGGATTATCTTTGCACCGAAATCATGGTTTAATCCGGCAGTCACATGCCCGACTGCGAAATCAAACCCAACGGCACCGCACCCGTCCAGTTTTCCGTCATGCTGAAGAACCGTGCCGGTTCACTCAGCTCGCTGGTGCGCCTGCTTCGCGGTGACAACATCGAGGTCATAGGCCTCAGCGTGCAAGACTCACGAGATGCTTGCGTCGTCAGACTGGTGCTCTCGGATCCTGATAACGCCATGCGCATTTTCATGGAAAAAGGCATCCCGCACACCACTTCAGAACTCGTCGTGATCGGACTGACAGATACCGGCGGCGGCCTTGCCCGTGCGCTCGACACCCTGAGAGCAGCCGAGACAAACCTCGATTTTGCCTACTCGCTGATGCCCCACCCTTCAGGCCGCTCACTGATGGCCATGCATCTGGAGGACACCCAGTTTGGCACATCCGTCCTGCACAATGCTGGCTTCAAAATCTACTACGAAGAGGACCTGATTAGGTAATTTCAAAATTCGAATATCGAAATCCGAAACCAAGCATCTGCACCTCCCTCCGCCCCATCGGCGCACTTACCCCATCTCCAAATCCCTGTTTCCAGCTTCCCATAGTCCATGTCCGAATCTTTTTACCAGCAAACCAACGAGTCGCCTGACGAATCGTTTGACCAATCGTTACGGCCGCCCGGGTTTGAAGAGTTCCACGGCCAGGAAAAAGTCACCGAGCGATTGATGTTGATGGTTGAGGCGGCGCAGCAGCGCGACGATGTGTTAGAACACATCTTGCTCTCCGGCCCTCCGGGACTTGGGAAAACTACGCTGGCAAACATCATTTCCAACGCCACCGGCACTCAGCTACATACAACGTCCGGCCCTCAAATCGAGAAAGCAGGCGACCTTGCAGGAATCCTCACCAACATCCAGAAAGGTGACATCCTCTTTATCGATGAAATTCATCGCCTGCACCCCGCTATCGAAGAATACCTCTACCCCGCGATGGAAGACTACCGGCTGGATATCATCATCGATTCCGGCCCGTCCGCACGCACCATCCAGCTGAACCTGCCGAAATTCACCCTCGTAGGAGCCACAACCCGTGCAGGCATGCTCACCTCACCACTGCGGTCACGCTTCGGATTGGTGAACCGGCTCGATTACTACACGGCGGAACAACTCGCGACCATCATCGAACGCTCCGCAAAATTGTTAGGGGTTGCCATCAAAAAAGATGGTGCCCTAGAGATTGCCTCACGCTCACGTGGCACCCCTCGTATTGCTAACAATCTATTGCGCTGGGTGCGCGACTTCGCACAGGTCCGCGCCGACGGCACCATCACACCAGAAATCGCCCGTGATGCGCTCGCCATGATCGAGATTGATAACGACGGCCTCGACGAAATGGACAAACGTATCCTCGAAGCTACCATCTACAAATTCAACGGTGGTCCGGTCGGCCTCTCTACACTGGCAGTTGCCATCGGTGAAGACGCGTCTACACTGGAGGAAGTCCACGAGCCGTTTCTCATCATGCAAGGGTTTCTCAAACGCACCCCGCGTGGTAGAGTCGCCCTTCCCGCCGCCTACACCAAGATCGGCGCCACACCTGACCCACAGCAGCCCGGACTGCTGTGACACGGTAGGGCGGATTGGCCTCAATCCGCTACGATCCAAACCAGCACGGCGGATTGAGGCCAATCCGCCCTACCCAAAAAACAAGAGTTACTCTAATGCCTGAAAATTTAGACAAAGTCATCGAACGCTGCCGCGCTGAAGGACTCCGCCGCACCAAAGCACTGGAAGAGCTAGTCATGACCCTGTTAGAAAACAGCCGACCCATGACGCTTGCGGAACTCGCGGAGTCACCCCGCCTCACCAATCAGTGCGACAAAGCAACGGTGTTTCGTTTACTGCAACGTCTCGCCGACAAAGGCATCGTGCGCCGCCTCGGACTGCACGAACGGGCTGCTTATTTCGCCCTTCTGCTCCCTGGTCAGCACCGCGACTACCTGATCTGCACCGACTGCGGCTCCATCGAGCCCGTCAACGCCCCCTGCCCTGTGCATGAACTGGAAAAGGAAATCCAGTTCACCACCGGCTACAAGAACCTCTACCACGAACTGGAATTCTTCGGCACCTGTCCGGCGTGCTCAGCCTAGTGGCTGCACTTTTTACTTTCGTCCGTATAGAATCCTTCCTCGGTGGGAATGAATTTTCCACGTCCTTCGAGAAAAGTCACCGCGCCTGCCGCCGTCATGCCAGTTTCGGAACAACTGCAGAAAGTCGTGGTGATGCCAAACTTGTGAATGATGGCATTTTTCAGACTCTCGCGAGTGTAAACCTCACCTGATTCCATCATCATCTGCATAATCTCGTGAACGTGTGCTTCAGTCATAACCCATCTATACCTCCTCCACACCCATATGACTACTTTTTTTTCTTTAATTATTCCTTGGGTCTTCCGGCATTTGGTATTTGGAGTTTGAAACTTTAAGCTTAGTCTGCCGCCATGGCAAACATCGGAGAGCGCGCGGAGCTGAAAGTTCTGACCAAAAGCCCGCATGGTCTATTCCTCGATGCGGGTGGTGAACTCGGGGAGGTATTACTGCCGCGCAAAGAAGTCAGCGAGTCCGTAGACGTCGGTGACCTACTCGACGTGTTTATCTACTGCGACTCCGAAGACCGCCCCGTCGCGACACTCAAGCACCCCAAAGCTATGCCAGGCGAGTTTGCCTGTCTGGAATGTGTGGCCGCTACGAACATCGGCGCGTTTCTCGACTGGGGACTCGACAAGGATTTGTTTTCCCCCTTCCGCGAGCAGACGAGCCGACTTGATGTCGGCAAGCGCTATGTCGTTTATGTTTATGTCGATGAAAACAGCGACCGCATTGTGGCGAGTCGACGGCTGAACCGTCACTTTTCCAAAGAGGCTCCCGACTACACACCTGGCCAACAAGTCGATCTCATGGTGTATGCCAAGACCGAGCTCGGCTATAAGGCGATCATCAACGGCACACACACGGGTATTCTTTTTGCCAATGAGGTGTTCCAGGATTTTGCTCCGGGAGAAACCACTACCGGCTACATTGCCAAGGTAAGACAAGATGGAAAAATCGACCTCACACTCCAGGCACCGGGTCGGCGGCATGTCGAGGATCTGGAATCACGTATTGAAATGGAACTGATCGCACGCGGCGGATTCTGGGAGCTGTGCGACTCCAGTCCGGCGGATGACATTTACGAAGCACTCGGCGTGAGTAAAAAGGCATTCAAAAAGGCGACGGGGGCTCTTTACCGGAAACGAAAAATCACCATCGGCAAGGATGGGATACGCCATGTAGAGCAGGCTAGCTTTGACAGCTGACGACACCCCCAGCAACACATCCTGCTGACAGCTTCCAAAGCTGTCCTACCTTGCACGCTGGAGGCCGACAAGTGCGGCTATCACCATTGCACCCCCTACGGCGATCCCGATTCCCGGCGACTCACCAGAGACGAGCAATGACGACTCCACGACGGCACAGACTGGAACGAGAAACCGGTATCCAGCTAACAGATTAACAGGAAACAGACTCGTCAGATGATTCCAAAGTCCGAATCCAAGTGCCGAAACAAAAGCAAGGTAAGCGGTCAGGAGCATCACCTTGGGTGTGAATAAGGTCGCTAACTCAGACCACGCTGTGGCACCGGACAGCATAAACATGCACCCGCCAATAAATAATCCATAACCTGTCGCTGCCTTCGCACCCATCGTCTTGAGAATTTTCTGCAGAAAAATCAACCCAAACGAGCCACTCAATGTGCAGAGGCAAAACAAGATCCCACCCAGCACGGGCTGGCCGCTACCGGCACCTGGTTTGTAGACGGCAAAGACAACACCCACCGCACCGAGTGCGATGAATGCCCACTGCCTTCGGGACGGCCATGGCGTCTTCAAGAGCAAAGGCGCGAGTAGCAGCCACCAGATACTTCCGGACCCAACCAACAACCCGCCGAGCACCGCGCTGGACACGGCAAGGGCTGTGTAGAACAGAAAGTACTGCACGTAGGTCTGCGCACAGGCAAAGGCAAACAACCGTCCAAAAGACGTCTGCTTAAGCTCCCTAATTGGATGGCGCGCAAGCAGCAGCAGCACAAGCCCTCCCAGCATAAAACGGACTCCTGCAAGCATGAGTCGGTTCGGCATATCCGGCTCTATCCCTCTTTCTGCCCACTCCGCATAAATCGCCTTGATCGCCGGAAATGCACTCCCCCAGAGCAGCGCGCACAGCAACACCGCAAATGGCAACCATCTCGACGTTACTTTCACCGTGTTAATCGTGGGCTACATAGACCGTGCTCTCTGAATCACGTTCCAAGATTGGATTCTCAAAGGGCACCACATGAGTTTCCACCTTTGAAAAAACTTTCCGCAGAGCATTCATAAACGTTTCCTCCGGTGGATCATCCGACCAAAGCGCAAAAACTCCACCGGGGTGAAGCTGCTCCGCCATCTTGCGCAAACCCTCCACTTGATAGAAGCTCGCGTGTCTCTCGTTAAGCAAGTGATCCGGTGAGTGATCGATATCAAGCAGGATGGCGTGGAATTGCCTATCGGCTGATTGAGAATCAAATCCCACGCCACCATCGGATATTGCACGCTTAAAAAAGTCACCATGTTCAAAATGGCAACGCGGGTCGTTTGTCAGATCATTTCCTAGAGGCACAAGTCCACGCTGATGCCAGTCGATCACAGGTTGCAGGTAGTCCACCACCGTGAGTGAGGAAACAGACTTGTGATCCAGCGCAACCTTCGCCGTGTAGCCCAGACCTAACCCACCGACGACCACATCAAGCTGCGTATCGGAGAATGCTTTTTCCGTGGCTGCAAGCCCAAGCGTCGAGAGCGCCTCTTCGACCACCGTGAACAGACTGGACATCAGAAACTCACTGCCGAGCATGATCTCGTAGATCTCCTTATCCCCCAGCGTCTGCATCGTGCGGCGCCTCAGAATCACCTCACCAAGTGGAGTCTGCTGGTAGTCGATTTCCTCAAATTGCGGTCGCATGGCGCAGCGTAGTCACACTATCACGGCTTCTCAAACACCATAAAGTGCTGCCATGGAAGAAAATCATCCGTGCGCACGTGCTTCAACCCGACCGCCTTCATCTCCTTGATCGACTGAGCCTGGGTCATCTTGTGCAACGGCTTGATCGGCACGTCGGGATCTTCAGCTCGGTATTCTAACAAATAGACAATACCCCCTGGTTTCAATGCATGAACAATCGACTGCATCATCTCATTCGGGTGCGAAAACTCATGGTAGGCATCCACCATGATGGCGGCATCGATACTCTCGCCGGGTAATTTGGTATCATCAATTTTACCGAGATGGGATTCCACATTCTTCACCCCGAGTTCCTTGGCCTTCTTGTTGAGAAACTCAACCATCTCAGGCTGGATGTCCACACCGATGACCTTCCCCTTGGGAACAAGGGGGGCAAGGCGAAACGCGTAGTACCCCGAGCCCGAGCCAATATCCGCAACCACCGCATCCTTGGCAAGTTGTAGGCCCTGCACCGCACGGGTCGGGTTTTCCTCACGCTCGCGCTCGGCACGCTCAAGCCAGTTGATACCCGTGTGACACATGTATTGGGAAATCTCCCGCCCCATGTAGATTTTTCCTATGCCATCCCGACTGGCACCACGTTGCTGGTATTTGTATGGCTTCGGTTTGAATGTTGGCTTTGTCTCTACCCCCTTCACGGGCTCATTCGCTGGCTCTTCCTCCGTTCCATCCCTCTGCCCATGAGTGTCTGCTGGCTGTTCGGTTTTCTGCGGCCAGCTGATGATCACCATCGCCACAACAAAGGCAATCAACGCCAGCAACCAGATCCATTTTCCCTCGATACGCATCACAGCTATCCTAATTGCATCCCCGGGTGATGTCGACTACTCTCTTCCCACATGAGCGAGCCGCTTCACATCATTTACCAGGACGAATGGCTCGTCGCGGTTGACAAGCCGGCTGGTCATCTGGTGCACCCCGCTGACAACCCCAAAGAGGATGACTTGGTTACCATGAAAATCCTGAGAGATCAGTTAGGACAACACGTTTACAACATCCACCGCATTGATCGACCCACTACGGGAGTGCTGCTCTTCGGAACCGATCGCGACGCAGCCCGTGCCCTACACCGGGCACTCGAGCGCCATGAAATAAAAAAAACCTACTGGGCGATTGTCCTAGGTAACCCTCCCGACGACGCCTGGGAGTGCCGTGAGCCGTTACGCAAAACCGACGACGCCCCAGAACGTGAAGCACACACATCATTCAAGTTGTTAGAAAAATCCGGCTCGCTTGCACTTCTGGAAGCCACCCCTCACACAGGCCGCACTCACCAGATTCGCAAACACCTGCTCCACGCAGGCATTCCTATCGTCGGCGACTACCGATACGCTGGTATCGATACCTCCAATCGACTTGGAAAGGACCTCGGCACCGGCACACGCATGCTGTTACAATCTCGGCAACTTGAATTCAAGCATCCCAAGACCTGCGAGCAAACAACGATTACAGCCCCCATCGACCCGATGTTTACGCTCTGCCTCCCCTCACTGTCTACGTCTTGAGACACTTGCTTAGAATGTAGCTTCGGCAGATCTCAAAATAGGAGACCATGGAATCGATATCGATCCATTCGTCCCGACCATGCAAGTTGCCCACATATGGTCTGGAGAGTAACACCGGAATTTGCTGAGCACAGAAAAACCTACCATCACTACCACCTGAGGAACGTACCAATTGCGCCTTTATTCCGGTCACTTCTTCCGTAATTTGAGTAAATCCAGGATCCGGCGAAAGATGCGTTGGTTCAGCAATTACAATTGCTTCTGCACTCACACCCTGACCCAATAAAGTCTGTATTTCCTCGAGGATCTGCCGACTTGTCATCGGCGGGACAAAACGAATATCCAGCACTGCAGATGCCGACGCCGGAACTCTGTTAGGGCTATCATTCGGCGTCCCAATCATTGTTTCCGTGCAGGTGGGAAACCAATGGGTATCGACATCATCAGGATCAACTTCTCCAGGTGAAAACTGTGAAAAATACTCCCTGATCTTACTAATCGCGTGGGTAACCCGCTCCAGCGCATTCTCCGCCAACCACGGACGTGCCGCATGTGCAGACACTCCCTCGGCAATCAATCGCAGATGAATGATTCCCTTTTCCTCGACAATGATATCATTCAGCGAACCACCGTCCGGGATGATCGCCACTCCACATTCGAGACCCACGTCTTCGACGAGATACTTCACCCCGTGCTCACCACCACGTTCTTCATCCGAGGTGATGGCCACACCCACGGATAACTCATTACACTCACGACTCAGATTGCGGATCAGTTCAATCATGATCGCCACCTGACCCTTCATATCACCGGCACCAGGACCGTAAATTTTTCCATCCCTAATTTCAGATCTATAGCTATCTGGCTCAGGATGATGCACCACATCAATGTGTCCACATAACAGCACATCCGGCTTTTCCACCCCCGCAGGCATCGCAACCAGTGACTCGTAACCGTGGCTCTCATACATAACTATCTCCAGACCCGCCACTTCCTCAAGATGGTTTCTAACAAGATGAAAACAACGCGTCCTCTCTTCGGGTCGATCATCCGTGCTCTCCACCAACACCAGATCGCGCGTCAGCTGGATAAGTCGTTCTCTGAGTATTTCCCTGTCCATAAAATAGGTTAGTCTCTCGCAGTCTCGCACGGCATATCGAGTTGTGCCAGTTCCAGCAGCATCTTACTACCACCCGTGGTGGGGGCAAGGCAGAGAAACTGCCCTTTATGCACCAGACCGTCTTCACCAGTATTAAAATTCACGGGAAAAATTCCATAGCTACTCTCACCGGGGATGAACAGGTCATGCGCTGAGTGCAGCAGTCGCATCAGTTCCTCACCCGGCACGGGTTTGGTGAAGCGCAGATTGCGTAACAACCAAACCCCATCGGGCATAAAATGATGCGCCAGCACGGATGGATACGTCGCACCCGTCACACGTGCATTCAACTCGCAGACGTAGACCTGAAACGACCCGTCATCGGTTTCCGTCAATAAAAAATCCGCACTGGCCGTCCCGCGATACCCCTGGCTGTGAAGCCACTGTCCCGCCACACCCGCCTGATGCAGCATCTCGGCACGCCACTCTGGGTGTTTGCCCAGATACGGTGGAGGCGACTCGTTGCCCTCGTGAATACTATCATCACTCAGAATTTGCTCCGTGATATCATACATCACCACCTCGTTATCGCTGAGAAACAGCTGCACGCTCGGACTGCGCATGGAAACAACACCGTGCTCACCAGGCTGCATCCACCCCTGGACGAGACACGGCCCTTCGGTAAAAAAATGATCCGGAACCCGCTCGCTTACGTTGCCCCGGTCGGACAGATCCGCCACCTTCACCAGCCCTATCCCCGAGGCTCCCATGGGTGCCTTAACCACCCCAGCAGAGAACCCAGCGGACTGCAAACAATCGAGGCAGTCATCAATGTCCTTTCCATACTCGGCAATCTCTGTCTTTGCCGTCGGTAGACCTGACTTTTCAAGGTGTTCATGCAGCAGCCATTTGTTGTTACCATTTCGACTACCCTGGGATGTCGAAAATGTCCTCATTCCCGCACAACTTGAAACCCCTTCGATGGTGGCATCGGTCACATACCCATCGATAAAACCTGCACCGTGGTTACGCAGCGTGTTGAACCCACTGCAGCTCTCAAGGTTTCCCGACAACAGGCACTCTCCCATTTCCAAATAGCTCTTGTGCGTGAGAATCTCAATGTCCGGCATGGTCAACCCGGCAGTGTCTCTAAAATAGCGCGTCAATGCCAAGTCCGGACGGCTCTCTAACATAAGCAAATTGTCACCACCCCCGGCGTAGATCAAATCGATAATCGGCAATAATCTGCCGCCATACGAATCCACCTCACCCACTTCGTCTGCAAGCATCTTGGTTTCTTCCTCATTTTCGAAAAAAAGCCCCAAAAGATTCGCCACAAATACCGCATTCCGGTCCCAGAATGCCGGTAGCTTGTCGATGGATTCCACGACCACAGGGGTGCCGTCTGACGAATAGCAGGATGGCATGGTGACAATCTATCATAACCGTCGGTTGCACTCCATGCGATTCTCGCACAGAATAGATCACGCATGGCATCACCTCTCCTATCCCCCCACCGACTGCTCGGTCTCTATCGCGCGGGGAAGATCACCCGTGCCCAGTGGCTCGCGGGGATGCGGCTGCATTTTTTGTTAGCACTGAAGGAGATTCAGGAGGATAGCGATGCACCCAAGCGTGCCAGACTGGAAACCTGGAGGTGCAAGAACGCGGCACGACGATTGTTGCGGGAGCACACTCAGGCGGAGCTACGCGAGGTATTTTCAGCGTTAGCGGAGCTGGATGATTTCCCGCCATCAGCCTATCTGTGGAATGCCGATCAGATGGACGTGCCACTGCACTGCCTGCTGCGTGAAAAGCGTGAGCCGGTATTGCGATTTTCCAACGTGCAGATCCACCGTCTCACCGCCGAACTTACGATCGAATACGGTGGGCTGAAAAAGAAAGACCGGACACGTGAAAACATCACCCTACGGCGTGACTGGCGCGGCACAATGGTAGTGGAGTCGCGGCAGACATAGAAAAACATGTGCACCCGGCAATTATTGTTGGGAAATTTGATACTTTACGAGGTTCAGGTAATTGGGGCAGTCTTATGGATCGTTATTAACTCCAGACAACCACACACCCCATTTTACAAATGAACCGCATCCTCCCACTTATTCTTATACTTGGCTCCGCATGCACCTGCTTTGCAGGAGAATCTGAAGCTGCCACCATCAATTCCGGCGACACGGCATGGATATTGACCGCCACAGCGCTCGTTCTATTTATGACCATGCCTGGACTGGCCTTGTTCTACGGAGGCCTTGTGCGCTCCAAGAACGTGCTTTCGGTAATGGCACAGTGCGCGGGAATCGCGTTTCTTGCGTCCGTTCTCTGGGCTGTCTGCCTCTACAGCCTTGCATTCAAGGGTGGCGACGGCGGCTGGATTGGTAATCTGGATGCCGCGTTTTTAAAGGGAGTCGGCACGGAAACCAGCGGTGGCGGTGACATCCCAGAAACTCTCTGGGTGATGTTCCAAATGACTTTCGCGATCATCACTCCTGCACTCTACGTTGGTGCCGTCGTTGAGCGTATGAAGTTCAGCGCCGTCTTGCTGTTCTCCGCTCTCTGGCTCGTTCTAGTTTACACCCCGGTTTGTCACTGGGTCTGGGGTGGTGGATGGCTCGGAGAAATGGGCATCAGAGACCTCGCAGGAGGTATCGTCGTGCACGCCACTGCCGGAGTATCCGCCCTCGTCATGGCAATCATCCTTGGCAAGCGCCGAGGCTTTCCTGAGCACCCGAACCCACCCCACAACCCGGGAATGGTCTTCATCGGCGCCGCCAAGCTCTGGGTCGGCTGGTTTGGCTTCAACGCCGGCAGCCATGTCAGTGCTGGTCAAGGCGCAGGAATGTCGATGCTTGTGACTCACCTCTCAGCAGCCACTGCTGCCGGCGTCTGGGCAATCCTGGAACGCGTCCTCAACGGCAAATCCAGTTTGGTAGGTATGGTCACAGGCCTGATTGCCGGTCTGGCGACCATTACCCCGGCCTCGGGTGATGTCGGCCCGATGGGTGCCATTGCCATCGGTGCCATCGCTGCGATTTTATGTTATTTCGCCGTGAACCTGATCCGCAACAAACTGCACATCGACGACTCGCTTGACGTCTTTGCCGTGCACGGTGTCGGCGGTATTCTTGGAACCATTCTTCTTTGCTTCTTCGGTCAGGAATCGCTCGGCGGTCTCGGACTCGTCAAACCTGTAGGCGAACAGCTCGGCATCCAGCTCACTGGACTCGGGGTAACTGTCGTATGGTCAGCCATCGCCACGGTGATCATCATGTTGCTCGTAAAAGCAACGATCGGCATTCGGGTGGATGAAGAGGAAGAAGACAAAGGCTTGGATCTCACTGATCACGGTGAGGATGCCTACAGCGAAGTCTAAACGACTACTTCTGCACCTTTTTCACAAACTGTGCCTTCAGCGCGATGGACAGCCCGTCCATCTTGCAATCGATCTCGTGGTCGCCGTCAACCAGACGGATCGGCTTTGATTTCATACCGCTTTTGAGAACTTTGGACGTTCCCTTAAGCTTCAAGTCCTTGATCATCTGCACCACATCCCCATTTTCCAGCACATTCCCGTAGGCATCTTTCACCACGCGTGCCTGCTCTTCCTTTTCCCACTCGTGACCACAGGTCATGCATTCGTATTTCTCAGGGTGATCGAGCACATCATCCATCGTGCATAGCGGGCAAGTAAGACCTGACATGGCCAGAGCTGTGCCTGATCCATCCATCATTTTCAAGACCCGATGTCATCATTTCTGATCCATGACGAGATCAACCTGCTGTGCGACAGCTAATCAGGCGGCTACCGCCGGCGGCGCAGCAATAGAGCCATGCCACCGAGGCCGAGCAGGGCTGTGCTCGTGGGCTCAGGAACTTGGGTACCCGTGATCAAGACATCATCAAAATACACTCGGTTGGACTGGCCAGTACCGATCTTCGCCCAGCGGATCTTCGCTGTATCTGTGAATGTGATACCTGCATCCGTTGAGTTGATCGTCACACTCTGGCCGGCGTACCACCGGTCTTCCTCATACTCATAATTTGCAGGAACAAAAACACCCGTCGGGTTAAAGACTTGGATGGATACCTGATCCGAAAAATCACCCAAGGCGGAATACAGCAGGTTAAACCTGTTGCTGTTGCCTGTGTTGTTAAAATAAACTGCCAGACTGATCTCCAGCGACACCACATTGTCCGTCACGAGTGACATGGCGGTAGTCAGAGTCATGTGCTTGTTTGCATCGCCACGAACGAGACCGTGCTGACCGGTTGGGTCGATACCTGCTCCCGGGCTCCCCGTGCTTGCGAGGTGGCCCGCAACCTCCGCCTTATCTCCACTTGTCGACGTAAGAACATAGTCCGTGTTATTCGCTGTGGTCGAGAGAATCCCTACTGGCTCGCCTTCGAAATCCTCGGCATCAAGCCCATAGAAAACGGCTGCATTCGTTTGCCCCGCGACCAGTGCGAGTCCGGCCAGAGCCCCCCATAGTTGATTACGATTACATTGTTTCATGCGCTTTATATTTTTTAAGGTTCATCGTGGCATCATTGCCTTTAACAATAAATTCACTCGAAATAAGCCGTTAACGTATACTCAATTTTCACTAGGGTGGTCAAATAGATTATAAATGGAAATCCCCCAGACTTGTTGAGCCTGCCGATTGACCTTACCTTCACCTGAACCAGCACTCGGCAAAATCCAGAAAATACCCCCAGTCTTGCTCGGTCAGGTTATGTTTACCCTGACGGATGTGATATCCGGTCGCTCCGACGTGACGCGGCGAATCCAGTGCAGGCATCGTTTTCCTCTGAATATGCTTCTTTCCTAACAACTGATAAACAGGACCTGCCTCGAACAAGGACGTGTATTCGCCACGGGGGTCCGCCCATAAATCTTGATCCGCACTTGTCACATAGACGGCACGCGGTGCAATCAGACCGATCAGCTGATGCTGATCAACCGGCAACTCATTCTCCTTACCGCCGTATGCATTGAAACGCTTGCAAAACCAGTGCGGAAAATTTCCGGTGATTCGTTTCACTGTTTCTCCATAGGCTCGCCGCGATAGTGCAGCTCCACCACAACCGGAATTGTTGCTGTAGGCGATCTTGAACCGTTGGTCTTCGGCAGCCGCCCAAAGGGCCGTTTTACCACCTCTGGAATGCCCGACGACCGCAGTTTTGTTAGAATCAATCTCTGGCAACTTAGTCGCGTAATCAAGAACCCGGCTCGCTCCCCACCCCCAAGCGGAAAG
>JARFPV010000206.1 GCA_029288115.1 Akkermansiaceae bacterium
TGAATTTGCACCTTCTGGTAGACTGCAAAACTTGTTTCCCACAAGGAACCCAAAACGGCTGCGTGATGCAATCTGGTGCAGCGACAAGACCTCCGTTCGCCCGGATGAGTCTGTGAACAAGATCAGGCATCACGCAGCTCTCCGGGCCTTCAAGTCCGAGCAGTATCTTAGATCAACGAATCTGTTTTCATGAGACTGAGACTCTCCAGCCAGGAGATGTTTTGTGAACCACGTTAGAAACGAGCTTCCTAAAAATTATTACTATGAAACCACTACCAACACCAGCCATCTTTCTCGGCATCGATGTCGGCAAATCCGATCTCTTCTGCCACCTCATTTTTGACTCCTCCACCGCTTCCGAGCGATTTGATAACAGCGACCCGGGGATCAAACGTCTCATTGCATGGCTCAGTAAACTGACTACTCCCGAATCGCTTCTCGCCTGTCTGGAACAAACCGGTCACTACGGACAGGCCACTGCCCATGCTCTTCACGACCTCGGTGTCCAGTCACTTTTTCTTGTCAATCCACGTCAGATCAAAGCCTTTGGCAACCAGAAGCTTCGTCGCAACAAAAGTGACACGGCTGATGCCCGGCTCATTGCCCGCTTCCTCCAGGCAGAGCATTCAGAACTCCGCCCCTGGTCTCCACTACCTGCTAATCATCAGAAGGTTAAGGAACTCAGCCGCTATGCTGACTCCTTGACCCAAGACATCGCACGCTTCAAAACCAAACTCGAAGCCGTCACCCTCACCGACATCAGGCGCTCTATTAATCGGCGCATCAAAGCCCAGCAAAAGGAACTCGATACCATTCGTCAAAAAATCACCACTCTGGTTGAAAAGGACTCAAGCCTGAAAACTCAAAACTCCTTGCTCAAATCCATTCCCGGTCTCGGTGACATCTCCTGCCAGATCTTGCTCGCTGAATTACCCGATATCGATCACTTCAAAAACGCCCGTCAACTCGCAGCATGGGTTGGGGTCACGCCTCGACACTTTGTCAGTGGCTCGTCAGGACGGACCACAACGCCTATCACCAAGGTCGGGTCATCTCAACTCCGTAAAGCTCTCTACCTCCCCGCCATGACCGCGATGACTTATAACCCTCTGCTCCGGGAGTTTGCCCAGCGACTCAAGGAGAACGGCAAAACAGGAAAACAAATCGTCGTTGCAGTCGTAAGAAAACTCCTTCACCAGATCTACGGCATCCTCAAATCAGGACAACCATTCAACCCGGACAAACGCGGTTTAAGAACCGCATGAACCACCTCCAACCCTATCTACAACAACAATTAAAAACCCAATATTACCTTTGACTTTTTAACGCAGTATCTTGTTCGATATTAAAACAATGGAAAGCCAAGAACAACACGACCACGATGTGAAGCAGACGAAGAAATTCAGACAGGATCTCGATGCCCTGCTTCAAAACCTAAAACACGGATTCGGAGCTGAGGGATCACCCCCACAACGACCAAGCCGTGAACGC
>JARFPV010000228.1 GCA_029288115.1 Akkermansiaceae bacterium
GATTTGGATTCAAGTCTCGTGGGCTCGGAGATGTGTATAAGAGACAGCCTCCGAGGCAACAACGAAGCAAATCGACCGCTCGTTTTTCCGCAAATTCAGCGTCGCCGACCTGTTGGAAAAAAGCGACTACTGGCACGACCAACAGGGACGCCTAGTTGAGCCTATGGTCCTCCGCGATGGTGCCAGCCACTACGAGCCCATCTCATGGGACGATGCCTTTGAACTGCTCGGCAGCCAACTCAACTCGCTCGACAATCCCGACGAAGCTGTGTTTTACACTTCCGGCCGGGCCAGCAACGAAGCGGCATTCCTCTACCAGCTGTTCACCCGACACTACGGCACCAACAACCTGCCCGACTGCTCAAACATGTGCCACGAATCAAGCGGCACTGCATTGAGACAATCCGTCGGCGTCGGCAAAGGCACCGTCACCCTCGACGACATCCACGAAGCCGATACCGTGATTTGCATTGGTCAGAACCCCGGCACCAACCACCCCCGGATGCTGGCATCGCTCGAGACATGCGTGGAAAATGGCGGTAAAATCATCGCCGTAAACCCCCTCAAGGAAGCTGGACTCATGGGCTTTGCGCACCCGCAAAAAGTCAGCGGCATGTTAGGAAAATCCACCAAGCTCGCGACGCAATACCTGCAGGTCAAGATCAATGGCGACCTCGCGCTCCTTCGTGCCTTGGGTAAGGAAATATTTGACCGCAATGCTCTCGATCACGATTTCATCGCAGAGCACACCAAAGGAGTCGATGATTACCGAGCCGTTTGCGACGCCTCCGACTACGATGACCTCTGCCAACGCGCAGGCGTCAGCCGTGATGAAATCAGCGAACTCGCCGATACCGTTCTCAGTGGCGATAAAAAACTCATCACCTGTTGGGCGATGGGGCTGACCCAGCACAAGAATGCCGTGGCCACCATCCGCGAGGTAGCCAATATCCATCTTTTGATAGGCGCCGTTGGACGACCCGGAGCAGGCCTCTGCCCGGTGCGTGGTCACAGCAACGTGCAGGGCGACCGCACCGTCGGCATTTACGAAAAAATGCCCGAGCCATTTCTCGCAGCAATGGACAAGGAGTTCGACATGAATTGCCCACGCAAACATGGCTACGACACCGTCGAGGCGATCCTGGCCATGTACGAAGGTGCCGCCAAAGTATTCTTCGCCCTCGGTGGCAACTTCCTACAAGCCACACCCGATACGGACTTCACAGGACAAGCACTACAGAATTGCGATCTCACCTGCCACGTTTCCACCAAACTGAACCGCAGCCACCTGATCACCGGCAAAACAGCCCTCATCCTCCCATGTCTGGGACGCAGCGAACGTGATACACAGAACGAGGGCGACCAGTTTGTCACATGTGAAAACTCGATGAGCGTCGTGCATTCTTCAAAAGGAAAACTCGAGCCATCGTCACCCGAATTACTCAGCGAACCCGACATCATCGCCCGATTGGCAGAGGCCACCGTCGGCAAAACAGAAAAAATCGACTGGCGCTGGCTCGTAGGCGACTACGATCGCATCCGTGACTTGATCGAAAAAATCCTCCCCATCTTCGCACCCTACAATAAACAAGTCAGACAGCCCGGCGGATTCTATCTTCCCGTCATGGCTAAACAACGCGTTTGGAACACTCCTACGAGCAAAGCAGAAGTCAGCGCCGCTGAAATGGATCAGTTCGAAGTCAAAGAGGGCCACCTCATTCTCCAGACACTGCGTAGACACGATCAGAACAAAACTACAATTTATTGCCTTAACGAACGCTCCCGAGGCATAGGAAGGGTCAGGCGCAGAATCTTCCTCAACCCGG
>JARFPV010000237.1 GCA_029288115.1 Akkermansiaceae bacterium
ACGGCATACGAGATAAGCAGATATGTCTCGTGGGCTCGGAGATGTGTATAAGAGACAGTCGCAAAGGCCCTCCTGGAAAAGTCATGCAGCTTAATGAGGAATACGCACCCGTAATCCTCGAAGTGATGACCCAGAAACAAGCCGGCAGCTTCGACGCCTTCCAAAAAAAGGTGATGGCACAAAAACCCGAGATGAAAGGCAAGCTGCTCAGCTACCAAACGATCTATGGCGACACTCTCACCCTCGACACCTCCCACAAGAATACCCCAACCATCAACGGCAAACCAGTCGACTACGCACCCAAAAAAGTCTACGACAGCCCGTTCCTGCAATCGGTCTACGACAGCGGCATCATCACCATCCGCAAAGGCAAGCGCACGCGCGTGCTGGACTTCAATCAACTAACAGCAACAGACACCGTGGAGTGAACATGCTGCGATAATCGCGACGTCCGAGTGTATGCTAAGCCTCATCTCGCCTGACAAGATCAAGTATTTTATTCCAACACCACATCCATAACCCTTTTCAAGCTTACCTCGCACGAGTGTTCTGCAACGCCTATTCATTTGAAAAGAACCAAATAATGTACTTGCAATGTGGGAAATTCTGCATCTATCATGAGCAGCTATGTACCGTCTAGCCTACATCACGACCTTCATCACTTTGGCTTGCTGTCTCTCTTCTGCACCGGCTCAGGATCCGAAAAAAAAACGCACTTTCGGTTCAGGCATCGTAGGCGGAATCACGCCGCGATCCACCCCAGCAGATTTGGAAAAACTTTTTGGTGCGGGCAACGTCAAGAAAGCCCCAATCGATATGGGCGAGGACACCACCATGCCAGGCTCTAAGGTGCTTGAAGGAACGAACGATTTTCTGGAAGTCATTTGGGGGCATGACCCCAAAAGTGGCATTTTCAAAGCGCAGAATGGTAAGTTTGAGCCAAGAGTAATCGGCGTTCATATTCGCGGCAAAAACTGGAAAACCGAAAAGGGAATCGGAGCCGGGTCCACCCTTGCTGATGTCGCCAAGGCAAATGAAAAAGTCTTCGAGCTAACCCCCTTCGAGGCATGTGGAGCCGGTCAAGTTCTAGGAAATTGGAACGAGGGCACGATGCCAGAAGATGTACACCTGCAATTCGCTTTCGGTGCCCGGCTCTCGGACAAAGAGTATAAGAAATACGTTTTTGGCCCTGAAATAAATGGCCTTGGTAAAAGATTTCTATCCAGTGACCCCGAATTAACGAAGATGAAACCCACTGTCGCCTATCTCTGGAGCGATTGGGGGCTTCATGAGAATGGCTACGGATACATCATCAATTCCGTGAAAGACAAGTCCTATCCCGACGGCAAGGACTTCGTCAAGGAGGTACGCAGTTTAAAGCCACCTTGGAATGGACTCTTCAGCATCCAGATCGGAGGCAAATACAAGGCACCACCAAACAACGATGATACCTGGAACCTAAAGCTATTATTTGAGGAACAAAAAAAATCCGCCATCGTTCACATCACTGCCTCCATCCCGGATGGTATTGCTGCGGGATCGAGTAGCAGTTCATATAAGTCCGCCATCTTCCTGGCGCAAAACAAGAGCGCCGAGAACTCCAAGGATTTCAAGATCGTTGATCTAATCGTGCGCAGTGGCATCGCCTACGACAGCGTTACTGCAAAAACTCTCGAAGGCATCGAAAAAAATCCACAAATCTATATTAGCGAATACATAGGGGGGCGGAGAATGGGAACCTATATCCACCAGATTTTCTCTGTTGTCGAAGACAAGAATGGAACGTTGAAATTCCACCCATCGCTCGCCTTTGAATCCACCTACACTCAATTTGGTCGCGACGAAGACTGTGGGTTCAGTGTGAAAGATGGAAAGCTTCATGTGAAGGTGTCCCATGAGTGGATGAAAGACCCAAACAAAAAACCCACCAGTAAGACCGTCATCCTGCCTTGGGATGCGAAGAGCAAAACATATGATATCAGTCCGCTCAAAGAGCTCGTCACCCCGGGGCAATAGCTCGGTTTAATAGTCATAGGATCTACCCCCATCTTGAGTAGTCTTATCGTCAAATTCGGAACTATCTGCGCACCCGGATGATTACAGTGCGTTATCGGTCAACGCCGAAGCATCGCTGGGCGAGGAACATGCCCACTGCCATCATGGGTACAAAGACCAGCGCCTCGGTTCGTGCGGCAGCAAGGTTGGCAATGGCTGGTCCTGGGCAAAACCCACCGATTGCCCAGCCGGTGCCAAATAGGATAGCTCCCACAATCAACTTGGCGGAAACGGGATCAGACTCCCCTTTCGGAAGACTTTTTCCGCAAGGTACTGAGCCTGATTTTCGCATCAGAAAATACCCGAGACTGAATACGGACAATGCACCTCCCATCACAAATGCCAACGTCGGATCCCAGTTGCCAAGCAAATCGAGAAACCCGATAACTCTCTCCGGGTTAGTCATTCCAGAAATCGCGAGCCCTGCCCCAAATAGGATTCCTGCCAGTAAAACGATAATCTGATTCTTCATCCTATCCTATTGTTAGTAAACTCCACAGCGCAACGGTCACAAAGCCCGCGGCCATGAACACCATCGTCGCAATAATGGAGTCCTTAGCTCCCATTCCCATTCCGCAAACACCATGACCACTGGTACACCCACCGCCCAACCGCGTTCCAAAACCAACCAACAATCCCGCGGTCGCAATCACTAACAGCGATCGCCCTTCAGGCAATCGATACTCCGTCGATGGCTCGTAGAGAGCAAAAGAAATCGCTCCACCCGCGACGATTCCAATCAGAAAAACGATCCTCCAAGGCCTGTCAGTGGTCGTGCTTCGCAGCAGTCGGCCAAACACACCCGAGATCCCCGGGGTTTTTCCCGTAGCCACCATGGCGAGCAAACTGCCGGCCCCAATCAGCACTCCGCCTATCAGACCGTTGATCCATGAATCGTGCATTACAGGTTAAATTTAGATGATGAGTTAGTACACCATGCGCGCTGTGAACGCAATGATGCTATATCCGCACCCTATCCAAATTACGAAAACAACACCTTCCGAGCCTTACCCCGGTTGGCGAGCTTGAAGGGTCGGCCGATGGGTGATTTCTCCTCGAGATTGGGGTCGATACCCAGACGCCACGCAATGGTCGCATTGAAGTCGGTGACATCCAGGATATCTTTCTCCGCCTTCTTGCCGTCCTTGGTCGTGCTGCCGTAAATTTGGCCAGCCTTGACTCCAGCTCCTGCCATGAGGCAGGTGAAGCCGTCAGGATGGTGATCACGTCCTTTGTTCGGGTTGACCAGAGGCTTGCGGCCGAACTCTGTCGATACCACCACCAGAGTGGAATCCAGCAAACCTTTTTGGCTCAGGTGCTCGAGTAAGGATGCCAGACCCTTATCCAGTCGGTTCGCATTCTGCGGGAAATTTTCATAGAGCGCATCGTGGTAATCCCAGCCACCGAGGTCGACCTTGACGTAGCGCACACCGCGCTCGACCAGGCGACCAGCTAACAGACAGCTCTGGCTGAATTCCTGATTGTCGTAGAGCTTGACGATTTTCTCGCTCTCTTTTTTCAGATCAAAGGCATCGATGTCCTTGGAGTGCATGAACTTCAGAGAACCCTTATAGCTGTCACGATAAGATTGAGTGTCCTTGGTACCGAAGTCCTTGTCGAAGTCATGGTTCAGCTTGTCCAGAATCGACAGCCTTTGATCCATCTGCTCTTTACTGACTGCTTCGTGTCGACTTGAAAAGTCGATCCCTGCACGCGGGTTTCTCACTGGCAGTGCGGCCCATTGCCCGGGGAAGAATCCTGCTGTGCCGGTGCGTCCTTTACCGATGCTGACAAAATTCGGCAGACTATCCTGCTCGCGAGTGAGCGCCTTACTCACCCAGGCACCAAGCTCAGGGTGGGTTACTGAAGAACGCGGGTTGTAGCTGGTCAGCATCTTGTAAATGCCGGACGGATGCGCCCCCTGATTGGTCGTCAGTGAATTAAGAACGAGCAGCTTGTCCATCTGCTTCGCCAGCGTCGGGAAATAGTTACTCACCCGGATGCCGTCGACGTTGCTTTTGATAATCGTCGATTTCCCCAGCACATTCTTATCCACCTCGACGTTGAAGCTGTCGTACTGGCTTAGGCCGCCACTCAAAAAGATATTGATGACCGACTTCGCCTTGCTCCCGGGCGCAAGTGCTGCCGCGGGTGCGGCATTGAGAAACGGAATAGACATTCCTGTCATTCCCACGC
>JARFPV010000338.1 GCA_029288115.1 Akkermansiaceae bacterium
GACTTGATGCACTCTCAGGTTTGAAATATCCGGGTGGGGTTGCAGAAATGGCATCCACACCACAGGACTCGGCATGAGCAGCCAATTCTGCCGATGCACGCCAGCTATTGTGGCCCACCTGAACAAAAACTTTCAACCTGCCTCCACTGGCTTCAACAAATTTTTCGGTAACCTCCATTCGCTCCCTGTCAGTGAGAGAAAATCCTTCACCGGTGCTGCCAAGAATATAGATGCCTTTGAGACCACTGCGATGGAGGAAGTCCACCTGAGGTTTTACCATGGCAAGATTAAGCGCCCCATCAGCATGCATGGGAGTGGCAGTAGCGCAGACAAGTCCGTCAATATGAAGTGGTTTCAAAATCATTGGCAAAATTCTAAATCAAATATTTTTGTTTTGGCATTGGAATAACAATGGTTTGCTTATAATACCACTTTTGACAGTCGATTTTGTATGAAAGGAGTATGAAACCGAGAGGAGAGATTACAATGCCGGATCTTGGAATTTAACAAGGTAATGCCTGTAGACCTGATGAATAATGCGTTTGAGGACTGTTTCACCAGAGCTGACGTCCCCTGTTAATATAGTAAATGGTGGGCTGGGAGGGATTGTGCTCGTCCACTCGCACTGTGCTGGTTTGCAGAAATGCTCCTCCGCATTTCTGGTGTTGAGAAAACCCGCGATGCGCGGGCTTATGTGCACTCGAACTGCGTTCTCATCCCTGCCTCCAAAACGCCACTACCCCAACCCTCGTTGAGAGCTGGGGTAGTGGCGGACCGGGAGGGATTCGAACCCTCGATACCCTTTTGGAGTATACTCCCTTAGCAGGGGAGCGCTTTCGACCACTCAGCCACCGGTCCTTGGTGGGGTCGCTGTGGACGACGGGCGTAGTTGGAACATATCGCGGGTGATTCGTCAAGTGGCATGAGGTAGATTGTGGAAAATTCCGTGCCGGGATCATGTCACGATCGTTACGTGTTGGGATTATTTCCAAATTGTCATGCAGCTGTGAGGCTGTAGCCTAATGCCATGCATGAGAACAAGTATCGGAAGACGCGGATCATTTGCACCTTGGGACCGGCGACGGATACTGACGAGATGCTGGAGAAGCTTCTTCTGACCGGAGCTGATGTTTTTCGGTTGAATATGAGTCATGCCAAGCACGACTGGGTGCGGGATATTGTGCCGCGCATTCGTGAGATTTCCAAACGACTGGACAAGAACACGGGTATACTCTGTGACCTGCAGGGGCCGTCAATCCGCACGGGGGATGTTGAAAGTGATTTTGTTTTGGAGGTGGGCGATGTGGTGGAGTTCAGGAAACGGGGGACGGATGCGTCGGTGGAGTTATCGACGACTGTCAACTATGAGGG
>JARFPV010000368.1 GCA_029288115.1 Akkermansiaceae bacterium
GGTGACATTTCCGATACCGAGTACCGTCAGGCAATCACCGCCGCCGGACAAGGTTGTGCGGCTGCCATCGAGGTTGAACGCTGGCTCGCCGAGCAGGAATAGGTCGTCTCAGGGCGGCCTCTGAGATTTCCTATGAAAAAAACAAAGAATATTCGCCCAGCTGCGTTATTGTATAGAGAAACCATGAAGTGCATCCGCCTCATACCTTGATGACTTCCATCCCAACACACGCAAACTGAACGATGATGAAAATTATCAACTCCATACTCGCCATAAGCATCGTTGCCAGCTCACCACTCACTGCGCAACGAAGTGACAAACCACTGCTCTCGATCAAGCTGGAGACCAAACGAGCGATTGAGCTCGGCAATGCTTACCTGAAGGCACAGCAACACGCCGATGGCTATTGGAAAGATGCCAAGTATCCTGCCTACACCGCTCTCGCTCTGAGTGGCGCGCTCCGGTCACCCTCATACAGGGATGCCGATTACATACGCAAGGGGCTTGACTGGCTGGTCAAACAGCAAAAAGAAGATGGCGGCATCTACGGGGAAGGGCTCGCCACCTACAACACAGCCACATCCATTGTTGCCTTGGTGGCATCTGGCGACCAAAAATACCATCCCGCAATCCTCAAGGCTCGTGCCTACCTGATCGGCATGCAGGCGAATCCGGGGAACCTCGGCGACCTGGACAAAAAACACCTCGGAGGAATTGGCTACGGCGGCACTTACAAACACTCGGACCTTTCCAACACCCACCTGTCGATCGAGGCACTTCGGCTCTCCCGCCACATCGCCCGCGACAACGCGAATGGCAAGCAACCAGAGCTCGACTGGGAAGCGGCTATAGGATTTGTCTCCCGCGTGCAAAACCTCAAGGAAACCAACAAGACAGAAGGCATCAGCGACGATGGCTCGTTCAACTACTACGTTGGCGGATCGAAGGCAGACCCCCATGTATTACCCAACGGCACCAAACTTCTGCGCGGCTATGGATCCATGTCCTACGCCGGTCTGCTATCCATGATCTACGCCGACCTTGATGAAAACGACATCCGTGTCAAAGCCGTCAAAAAGTGGCTCGGCGAACACTACTCCGTGAAGGAGAACTCCGGCCTCGCCACCAAAGAGCATCCGGAACTGGGTCAGCAAGGGCTATATTACTACTATCACGCCATGGCAAAAGCCCTGGCCGCAGCCAATATCGACAAACTCAAACTCAAGGACGGCAAAGAAGCCGATTGGCGCCGTGACCTGGGACGCGAACTTCTATCGAGACAACGCGAGGACGGCTCTTGGTTGAACACCGCTAACGCACGCTGGTGGGAGAGCGACCCCATCCTCGTAACCGCCTACGGCGTTCTCACTCTGGAGCAGATCCATCACTCGATTCCTGAGTAAATGGATTTCCTCCGCGCCCGCTGGGAAGACCTCATTCTTGCAAACTATGAGGTCGAGCCCGCGGTACTGGCCCCCTACGTTCCTGATGGAACCGAATTGGACCTCCACAACGGCGTCTGCTACGTCAGCTTGGTCGGTTTCATGTTCAGGAAAACTCGGATCATGGGTATCCCAGTGCCGTTTCACCTCAATTTCGAGGAAGTCAACCTGAGGTTTTATATCCGACCGATTCGCCAGCCCGAGCTTCGCTCGGTGGCCTTCATCAGTGAAATCGTGCCTCGCGCTGCGATCCCGCTGATTTCCAATACCTTGTTTCGTGAGCATTACAGCGCGACCAGAATGGCTCATGTTATAGCCCCCCCCGACATTTCCTATCAATGGGGTAAACAACTGGAGAACCGTCTCGCGGTCACAATTTCCGGCGAGCGACAACTCCCCATCGCGGGGTCACTCGATGAGTTCATCACTGAGCACTACCACGGATTCACTCCGCACCCACGAGGGACCTTGCACTACCGGGTTTTTCATCCGCAGTGGGAGCTCACTGCAGTGGACCATTACAGGATCGATGTCGATTTCGCCACCAACTACGGGCCAGACTTCGCGTTTCTCGATCATGCAAAACCCGCAAACGTCTGTTACGCCCACGGGTCTGATGTCAGGGTGTCGTTCCCCTCGCGCATGGAGCGAGAAAAAGACCTTTCCTAACGATTGCGCCTTCTGAGAATCATCGCCAGCCCAAGCAGACCAAGAAATGCTGTGTTTGGCTCAGGCACCACCGTGACTTCGTTCGCGAGGAAGATGTAATCCTGGTAATTGGAGCGACTATCCATTGCTGCGTAGATCTCTGAAGTTGCCACATAGCCCTCAGTCACACCCGAGTTCTCGACATCATTGATCAACTGATTCATAATCGTCCATAGTGCCGATCCGTATGTGCCGGTATCGCTGAATTTGGAACGGTTGATGTTACCCGTCGTAAAATCTAAACCGGCAGCAGTCGCCCCGTCGCCCATAATTTCCCAAATTACATTCTGAAAGGCATATTGCTTGGCGTGCACTTGTGTCCCTGGATTCAAAAAGTGAGAATCATAGCGGTTATCAATCAACCACCGCACCTGCGCCATTGCCAACGACTCGTTTTGCGTCGTGGAATATCGATCCCAAATATCCATGTCCTCAATTGCACCATAGCTTAGCGTCACTGAGCGTGGATATACTTGGCTATCTTCGTCCAGAGATGTGCCGGCAAGATCCGAGCAGAAGATGTTACCGGTTCCGCCGAAAAACTGTGAACCACCTACTTCAAGGTTAGTAATCTGGAAATGTGCGGCGACCCCCGCATAAGACGAGTGGTTAATAGCGTTCAGGGTACCTGTCACGCTCTGAGCATTTGAACTCAGGAGAGAAAATCCGATTGCGGCTAACACACACAGGCCGCTCCGGTTGGGAGATTTGGATATTTTCATAGCAAGGGAGTGATGTGCCCCGCCTTTTTACTAAACTTTTGTTAATAATCAATAAAAGTTTTTAGAAAAATGAGCGTAAAACCCCAGAAAGCTCGTAAACAAGGGGGTTCACCGCCTTAAAAAAAACCTCAAAAACTCGTTTTTTTAGAAAAAACAACCTCTTCCCTGCTCCAGTCGAGCCGGTTTAACCTTCGTCTTTTCTATACCCCACTCGCTGGTCGAGTTCTTGACGCAGGTCTTCGAGCCCTTCCTCGGTGTCGGCAGACAGCGGAACAATTGTTTGCTTCGGAAAGCGTTGTTTAAAGGAAGCGAGATTTTCCTCGGCGCCCTCAAGGTCCATTTTGTTCGCAATAATAATCCACTCGAACTTCGACAGGCCATCGTCGTACATCTTGATCTCGGTTCTCAGCGTCTGAAGATCCTCGATCGGATCCCGGCCTTCGCTGCCTGCCATATCAATGACAAAGAGAAGCAGCTTGCAACGGGTAATATGACGCAGGAACTCGTGCCCAAGTCCCCGGTTTTCGTGGGCACCCTCGATCAACCCCGGGATATCAGCCACCGTGCAACGACGGTATTTGGGAAACTCGACCACGCCAACCATCGGGTTAAGCGTTGTGAATGGATAGTTCCCTATCTTGGGGGCGGCGTGAGACAGCTTGTTTACCAAGGTGGATTTTCCTGCATTGGGGAATCCGACCATTCCAGCGTCGGCTATACGGCGTAATTCCAGGTAAAAAACACCATATTCGGCCTCGGTGCCCAGGGTGTGTTCCTCAGGTGCCTGGTTCGTGGATGACTTGTAGTGCCAGTTGCCCTTGCCGCCCTTACCGCCCTTACAGAGCACAAACTCCTCTCCGTATTCAGTAAGGTCAGCGATCGGCTCCAGATCGATCCCCTCGTCTCCGCGCTCAAGTTCGACCGCTTCGGATACTGTTGCGGCAGCACTGCGGTAAACCACCGTGCCGGGAGGGACTTTGCCGATCCTGTCTTTGGTCGATTTGCCATGCTTGCGGTTACCCGCACCATGCTCCCCGTTTTTTGCGATGAGTTTGGGATCATAGGAATAGGCTTTCAGGTTATCCACAGCGGGATCCACCTTGAGGATGACACTGCCGCCGTCACCTCCATCACCGCCGTCCGGCCCTCCTTTAGGCCTGAATTTTTCCCGACGGAAGTGTACGACGCCATTACCGCCGTCACCGGCTTCAGCGTAAACCCTAATGTGATCGATGAACATGATAGTGAAAATCTAAATTTGAAGTGCTGAATCCGACACCATCGGAAGCGCAAGGTGCGGCTTGATAGCAGCATTTTTGGGAATGAAAATGCGAAATAGGACGAATGTGCTATTTTTCGCTTGGCAAATGACTAGGAATCGTACAATTTCCCGCCCCGCCGCTTCAGGCACAACCATTTCCAACCCGTAACTTTATGCTTACTCTCAGACTCAACCGCCAAGGCACGAAAGATCGTCCTTTCTACAAGATCGTCGCTGTGGACAGCCGCAAGCGCCGTGATGGACGCTACATCGAGCAAATCGGCACCTACAACCCCATGGAAGACGGTGTTAACTACACTCTGGACGTTGCCAAGGCAGACGACTGGATCACCAAGGGGGCGCAACCTTCCGACACCGTGCGCAGCATCATCAAAAAAGCCCGTAAGGAGTCGATGCAGGCAGAAGCCTAATACATTTTTTCACTGATACGATTCGTTTTCATATCGTGTTTTGTTTGGCGCGCCGGTCTGATGACCGGCGCGTTTTCTTTTGGCAAAAAAAAATCCGCTCCCGCACGAAGCAGGAACGGAGTGTGATTGAGTTTTACAGCGGTTCGATGTCGTCGATTACTTCATCTCCACAGTTACGGATTCCTTTTCCTCGAATTTGATCCCGTCGACACCTTTCAGAGCAGCTTTGGCTTTATCGAAATCACCACTCTGGAGAGCTTTGAGTTTTTTCGGATCAGCCATGATCTTGCCCATCTGGATGTCCCCGAGGGTAATGACATCTCCATCGACGTGGGTGGCGTCAGTCTTGGCAATGCCAGACTCGATCTTCACCTTGGTAGTGATGCGCATGTCCTTCATTAAACCCTGCATTTGAGCAAGCATCCGCGGATCCATTTCATCAGGCTTAGCTGCCTCGCCATCGCCCTTGGGAGCATCCGGCTTTTTCTGGAAGATCGTTAGTTTTCCATCAGCAAATTTGAAAGTCATGCCGCCGTCCTCTGCCTTGCCAGCAGCATCCCCCATGTTCATGGCGCTGCCAGCGGTGTAGTTCAGTTTGTTGATGTCAGAGAACTTGTAAACGGACTTCAGACCCAGCTTTCCGTCAGCATCGATTTTCTCTATGCTGACCAGCTCCACTCCTTCGCCCATTTTCTTGGCACGTGCCTCGGCCTTGGCTTTGTCGAGCATCTTGGCGAAAGGATCAGCTCCCTCTCCGCCGCCTTGGGCAGCACCCATAGCCAACATCTGTTTCATTTGATCCCCAAAGTGAGTGATTTCAGTGATGGTGCCGCTGCCATCCTTTTTTACGGAGATCGTGCTCTCCACTTGAAAACAGCTGGTGAGCCCGATGAGGGCAATAGCTGCTGTTGCGAATGTAAGTAGTTTAGTTTTCATACGTAGGGAATAGCGACATCCAAAGGGTAATTTGTCGAGCTGAATGACTAAAATGTGAACGTTGTGTGAATTTTCTGCACGATGATGAATTGCCATTGCGCCATGGGAAGTTCGCGTTATCCTACCCAACAGATCGAGTTATGGAGGAAACACCCGCTGTCCAAATCAACCGCCTAGTGAAGGAATTCCCATCGCCCTTCAGGAAAACGAGGGTGCGCGCTGTAGACGATGTCTCACTGACAATCATGCCTGGAGAGGTCTACGGCCTGATCGGACCAAACGGCTCAGGAAAATCGACCACGATGAAGGCGCTGCTTGGGCTGTTATCCCCCACAGCGGGCAGTTGCTATGTCTTCGGCAAGAACTCACTCAAGACGGACTCCCGCCAAGAGATTGGTTTCCTGCCAGAGAATCCCTACTTTTACAAACACCTCAGTGGTGAGGAAACCCTGCGATTCTACGCGAAGCTTTGTGGATTGCGCGGAAAAAAAATCACCGAACGAGTCGATGAAATGCTAGAAATGGTGTCGCTACAAGACGCACGCAAACGTCGCATCGGTGGCTACTCAAAGGGAATGCTCCAGCGCATAGGCCTGGCGCAGGCGCTGATCCACGAACCGCGGTTACTTATTCTCGACGAACCCACTGCTGGTGTCGATCCGGTAGGATCACGCCAAATCCGTGATTTGATCGTCAACCTCAAGGAACGCGGTGTTACGGTGTTTCTTTGCTCCCACCTGCTCGAGCAAGTGCAGGAAGTGTGCGATCACGTTGGCATCATATTTAATGGTAGTCTGGTCAAGGAAGGTCGGCTTGATGATCTGATTGCCATCGAAGACCAGACCGAAGTGGTGATCCGCCACGCCAGCGACCGCACACTCGCCAGAATTCGCGCCGTCATCAGTGACGCAGAAAATGCCGAGTTCGTGAGGATGGGTAAACCACGAACTACTCTGGAGCGGCTCTTCCTGGATGAGGCAAGAAAATCAGACTCCCAGCCTAAAGAGGTAGATGACTCTCCCGAACTGGCAGACAATCACAGTGACAAGAAAGGAGCCGACCATGCGAAAAAATAGTTTCTTTTCCCCGAGCCGGATCATGGTGATAGCCGACCACACCTTTACACAACTGGTGCGGATGAAGGTGTTCTATTTCCTCGCGGTGTTTGCGGTGCTCATGATTGCCGCGAGCTTCTTTGAAATGCCCTACAGCCGGACTACTGAGGACACGGCGGAACAGGAACTTATTATTCTGAAAAGCACGGCGATGGGGTCCATGGCGATGTTCTCGGTGCTGTTCGCCGTCGCAGCCACTGCCCTACTGATTCCCAAGGATCTGGAAGACCGCACGCTCTACACCATCTTGAGCAAACCTGTGCCCCGCCTCGATTATTTGTTAGGAAAACTAGCTGGCGTTCTATTACTGGTGCTGGTTTCACTTCTACTGATGGACAGCTTGTTATGCATCATCCTGAACTACCGAACCGAGGGATTGATCGCGATGGAAATAGAGAAAGGCAAGGCGCTTGGATGGCCACCAGATTACTTACAAATGCGACAGGATTCGATATCCCAACAAGGCGTTACATGGGATCTGCAAGCCGGTGTCGCAGCCATCTTTTTCAAGGCAATGATTATGGCATCCATCGCTTTACTCATCTCCACATTCTCAAGCTCTACTCTATTCACGATTGTCATTGCGGTCGTCATCTATTTCATTGGTCACTTCACCGCCGATGCACGCAATTACTGGCTACACAGTCAGGGATCCAATGTTTCACAGGAATTGAAAATGGCCACACAAGGAATCGCTCTGATTTTTCCTGACTTCCAACTCTACAATATCATCGATGCAACCATCGAGGGGAAACCGGTTCCTGCTGGCATCTTCAGAAAACTTGCCACACTTACCCTATTCTATACGGGTATCTACAGCGTGCTGGCTTGGTTCACATTCCGAAAGAAGGAGTTCTAACATGCGCATCGTCTTCCAGATTGTTGTCATCCTCTGCGTGCTCGTAGCATTCGGGGCTGCCAAACTGCGCTTCGAGGACAACCTGAACCAGGAAATGGTGGAGGAACGTCTCATCCAACCATCGCTGAAGGAAGGCACCAGTCTCCAACTGGGCCAAACAGGCGCTGCAGTAGCTCTCGGCGGGCTACGTTCCTTAGTGGCCGCCATGTGGAACCTCCGTGCCTTTGTGCATTTTGAAAACCTCGACTGGATCAAGCTGGAAGAGAGCTACGAGGTTATCACTACATTACAGCCGCAGACGACGCATTACTGGGAAACCGGCGCGTGGCATCTGCACACCAATGCATCGGTCCACTACAATGAGAACCAGGATCTCAGCCCTATTCGCCGCCAGGCACTACGCAAACTCTACATCGACAAAGGTTCTGCCTTCCTCGAAGAAGGTGTGCGACAGAATCCTCAGAACTGGAAACTGCATCTCGGGCTGGCGCGCCTTTGGAGCGACCGCTTCAAGCTGCCGGATTTCTCGCGTGCAGTGAACCACTACGATAATGTGCTGGCGACCGATACCATACCGGATTACAAAATCAGCCAATACAAACGATTCAGGTTCTATTCGCTTACCCGTATCCCCGAACGCCAGAGAGAGGCTCTGGAAGATGGCACAGCACTTTTTCGGTCAACACCAAACAATCACTTACCAAATCTGGTATGCTGCTTGTTCGCACTACAAAATGCGGTTCAGCTTCCCGAGAACGAGCGAATTCCTGACAACGAACTCTTTCCTGACGAAAAAACACAGTATGTCTGGCTAAGTAACTACTGGCAAAACCGACGCATTGCTTTTCCCATGGATGGAGTGGAGGAAAAGCGACAAGAACTTCAAGCGAAGCTCGGCACGCCAAGACCTGGGCGATAACCATTCGGGAAATCCTGACAACGTGTGACTGGAAAGTTGGTCAATTTTTATGGATCGATGACCGAAAGATTCTTGTAATTCATTCAGTATAAATAGCGAAGCTAAGGTGTATCGAGGGCAAGCGACATTTGCATCCTGTCATTATCCGCCCTCTTTCATGCTTTTTTTCTTTCCCTGAGTGTGCTCCGAGGTCATTGATTGCTCGCACTAATCCCCATGAGAATAGCAATTTTCAGTGACATTCACGCCAACCTTGAGGCGCTCGACGCGGTTCTTGCCGATGCTGAGTCCCAGAGCTGCGACAGCTACATCTGCCTGGGGGATGTCGTAGGCTATAACGCAAGCCCTGCGGAATGCCTTGAAAAGGTCAAGGCCATGGGATGTCCGGTGGTCAAAGGCAATCATGACCAGGACTGCGGTCACGATACCTCTCTGGAAATGATGAACCCAACCGCGGCCGAAGCGCTGCTCTGGACTCGTGAGCAGCTCAACCCGGAGCAACGGCAATGGCTGGCCCGACTCCGCATGGTCCGACAAATTCATGACTTCACTGTTGTCCACTCCACCCTCGACCAACCGACTTCATGGAACTATGTGACCAACAAGTTTGATGCCATGGCAAACTTCTCCTATCAGGTGACCCCGGTCTGCTTTTACGGTCACACTCACGTGCCACGCGTATTCATCCGTGGATCGCGTGTGCAAGAAGTACCAGCTGAGTCGATCGTTATCGAGCCTGACCAAAAATACTTTATCAACACAGGATCTGTTGGACAACCCCGTGACGGCGACTGGAGAGCTTCCTACTGCATTTATGATCTTGATCACAACATGGTGATATTTCGCCGTGTCGAATATGATATTAAGACTGCGCAGAAAAAAATCATCGATGCTGGTTTGCCTGAATCTCTTGCCGATCGTATCGAAGTTGGACGCTAATAAAATCTAGCTCAGCGCTAGTAATGCCGACCAAATAGGAACATCGGCAGCAGCCCAATCGAGTTCACGGCACTCTTCCAGCTCTACCCAGCGCACGTCAGTGTGCTCTGTGGGACTCAATTCTTCCGATCCCATAGTGCAGAGAAACGGTATCAATCTGATAGAAAAAGTCTC
Organism: Akkermansiaceae bacterium; assembly: GCA_029288115.1. Lineage (GTDB taxonomy): Bacteria > Verrucomicrobiota > Verrucomicrobiia > Verrucomicrobiales > Akkermansiaceae > Oceaniferula. The sequence goes on from JARFPV010000368.1 coordinate 9,507, forward strand.
ATAATCATGGGTCACTACCTCCAGTTGCCGAATGGCGTTAATCCCGCAATTTAACTCCTCGGCAATCTCCCTAACCAAGGCATGCTCTGGCTGCTCTCCTTGCTCAATTTTCCCACCTGGAAACTCCCACTTGCCAGCGAGTAGTTTCCCCTCGGGTCGTCGGCATGCGAGCACTCGCCCATGCGAATCTTGAATCACCGCACATACCACATTGATCATGGAGGATATTTAAACTAGGTTTAGGCACTACCACAATTTCAAATGCTCAACGAATCCATCCCCATCGAAGACGATCCTTGCGACATTATAGCCAAGGCCATGCGCGGCCAGAACATTTCAGCTAGCCTGCTCGCCACCAAAGCAGGAGTTAGCAATGATATCATCCAAAGCTTACTCGCTGGTGACAATGACCCAGTCCAGCTCACGAAAGTGGCTGATGCGTTGGGTCTTGATGCCCGATCGTTATCGAATTTACCCAACTATACCCCGGACACTCTACCACCCGAGGGACTTCATCAAGTGGTCTCCCCTTTCGGACACGCCGGAGTGAATGCCTATGTCATTGAACACGGCAAGTCGGCAACCATCATTGACACGGGCACCGATGCCAAAGACCTCATTAAGCTGGTTCAGTCAAAGGGACTCGACATCGCACGTTTGCTCATCACTCATCGTCACCACGATCACACCGCCTGCATGGATGCATTTCAAGGCACTACGATCGTCCACCCGGAGGATGTAGATCATGGAGATATGATCGAATCCGAAATCGGCACTATAAAAGTGTTAGACGTAAGTGGTCACATGTCACCTGCTAGAGCATTTTACTACGAGGAGCTAGACGTGCCTATTTGCATAGTTGGTGATGCCGTTTTTGCAGGTTCCATGGGCGGCACCTCCGGACCAAGCGCCTACGAACTATCGCTAAAAACTGCACAAAACCATCTGATGACGCTGCCTGCTGAAACCATCTTGGGACCCGGGCATGGCCCACTGACAACCGTTAGATCGGAGCAACAACATAACCCGTTTCTAAACAAATGTTTAACAACAAGTTCGCATCTATCTTGATCCAATGGGCAAATCATTGATTCTAAATCATCTCCCCATACTGGAATCCTTTCTATGATGAATACCGCAAAACAATACATCGCAATAGCAGCTATACTGGGTGTGACCAGCACTCCGTTACTCGGCGCAGGCTTCCAACTTCAAGAACGCTCCGTTTCGGGTCTTGGCCGGGCATTCTCAGGTGAGGCTGCCATCGCTGACGATGCCACTGTTTTATCATCCAACCCCGCGGGAATCATCCTTCTCGATGACAGCTCGTATTCCGTAGGCCTGCAATACATCAAGCCAAACGTAGACGTGAAAGGCACCCGCTTCACCGCACCTGCGGGAACCCCCGTTAGTGATTCTGATATCGCCGGAGAAGCACTGGTTCCCTACTTCTACTACACTCGGAAAATCAATGACAACGTCAGTGCGGGTGTCGGCGTGTTCTCTTCCTACGGGCTAGCAACCGACTACTCGGGTAGTTTTGCCAATGCAATCAGCACGGATTTGAGCGAAATCATCACTGTCACCATCAACCCTTCTCTCGCTATCCGACTCAATGACCAAGTCACAATGGGTGTAGGAATCAATGTGATGCACGCAGAGGGGCAGCTAACGAGTGTGATCCCCAATTCAGGTGGAGCGAACTTTCTCGACCTGGAAGGCGACGACTGGGCCGTTGGTTGGAACATTGGTATCCTTTATGAGATCAACGAGAGAACGCGACTAGGTATACATTATCGCTCTAGCATCGATCTCACGATTGACGGCTCCGCAAAATTCGGCCCAGCAGAAATTGAGTTCGATGCCACACTCGATGTTGAGTTACCTGACAGTATCGAATTCAGTGCCTACCACGAACTCAATGACCAGTGGGCAATTCATGCCGACGTTCTTTGGACAAACTGGAGTAAGTTCAAGCAACTCGCACCTACGACCAAAGGCGGCCCACCCATCCCTGTGACACGTGAAAACTGGAACAATGCCTACCGCATAGCTATCGGCACCACCTACAGGCACAATGACCGCCTAACCTTCCGAGCAGGAGTTTCTTACGACGAAAGCCCGGTCAATACATCCGACAGGACTCTGCGCATCCCGGATGGTGACCGACTCTGGGCAAGTATTGGAGCCACGATCAAGCTCAACGACAACTACAATCTCGATATTGGCTACACACACATCTTTGCCGATGACGTAATAATCAAGCTCGCTGGAGCAGGAGGTAATGAAGCGGCATTTGCCGGTACAATTGGCGGCGATGTTGATATGGTCGGCATTGGTGTTAGCGGCAGCTTCTAACAAAGAATGACCACAGGACCTCAGATGGATGCATCTCACCTGTGCAATCATTCTTATGTCTCTGCTAAATGCTCATATCTCCTCTTCATTCACACCCAGAAAACCAAGAAACGTCGGCATCATCATCCGATAGAGCGAGTTCTTTCCGCCACGCGACAAATGATCCATAAACAGCTCAGCGGAGTCATCACTGGCAGCGGGAGTTGATCGCTCGATTCGGTGACAGCCCACTTCTAATAACTGGTGTAGATAAGGGGAATCTGCCTCATGAGTTACGCTTACCTTGCAATGAGGCGAGAGAATCTCAAGCCCCGCAACGGGTGCGGCTGAAGGATCTGTCTCGACCACTGCCATGACATCACTACCCTCATGAGTTTCAAAGTAATATTGATCATTATTCGCCGTATTGAGACCAAGATCCATGCTGGGTTTCCAGCCGGTGCGCTGAATTACCCATGCGAGTAACTGCAAGCCTGCCATACGGTGGCCAGGATGCACCGTGATGCGAATGGAACTGGTATGCTCCAGTGCTTTTTTGGCAAGCGGATCGTCATAGAGCCCCGCTACAGCTAGGCGCACTGGGTAGCTGCGCGTCCATTCCATATCCATCGGCATCAGCTCGCCCGCATCCTGCAGAGCTTTCTCAATACACTTAAACGATTCTGCCGGCTCACTCCACTGCGAGCTATCGAAGACAAACCGGTCGATCAGACTGTAAAGCCGTTCTGAAAAAATAGATGACAACTCCCCCTGCCACCAGAATACGAGTGGCAGGTCGCTATTAAGATGAGCAAACACAGTGTTGCGTAAACGCCCTGTGGCACGTCCAGTTAACTGAAACGCAATTTGTTCACAGCAGACGCTTTTTCTACCGTGACTCAAGTGACAGTGCGCAGTGATCCACGCCCGGATTGATGCCTCAGGATCATCTCTGTCGATACCAATCAAAATGGCGCGACAGGCGTGCTCGCGTGTGATTTCCTGAACCAGTTCTGAGTTTTTCAGTATCGCACCATCTTCTTCTGAATACACAGCAAGATTGATGAGCGAAGCGTTGGTGCTCGCCTTGTCTTGTTCCCAGAGCAGCCTCAACTCCTTATCCACCGAGCCAATGGCCACTTCCTTACCTAGCGCCAGCATCTGGTTTTGTTGACTCGATTTTACCATCTATCAGTGAGTTAAAGTCTTCTCCACTTTCGTCCGTCTTCGGCAAGAAGGTCGTCTGCCTCCTTGGGCCCCCAAGTTCCTGCTACATACTCTGCCACAGGTGGAGGGGTATCTGATTCATGCCAAGCGTGCTCAATATGATCGATAAATTTCCATGCTTCTTCCACTTCGTCCCGGCGTGCAAATAGGGTGGCATCCCCAGCCATCGAGTCTAACAAAAGACGCTCGTAGGCCTCTGGACTTCCCTTACCGAAGCTCGTCGAGTAATGAAAATCCATCTTTACTGGTTCGAGTCGAAGTCTCGCTCCCGGGATCTTGGAAACCATGCGTAGGGATATTCCCTCGTCTGGCTGGATACGTATAACCAACACATTTCCTCCGGGAACACCTCCGGATAGAGCATTAAACAGCACCGTGGGAGGTTCCTTGAAATGAACGGAAATCTCCGTCGCTTTTTTGGGAAGCTGCTTACCCATGCGCACAAAAAATGGAACACCACTCCAACGCCAGGTATCAATCATGACACGTAGGGCAACATAAGCTTCAGTGGTCGATTCTGGATCAACCCGGTCTTCCTCGCGATAGCCAACCCGCTTTTCACCATCAACGTGGCCTTCGGTATATTGCGCGCGCACCACATTTTCGGCAACCAGCTCTGGGGTATCCCACTGGCGCAATGAACGCAGCACCTTGACTTTCTCATCACGTACGCCATCGGCAGATAAATCCGTCGGTGGCTCCATTGCCACTAAGCTAAGCAGTTGCAACAGGTGGTTCTGAACCATATCCCGCAATGCACCCGCTTTATCATAATAACCTCCCCTACCACCTTCCATTCCAAGATTTTCAGCACATGTGATCTGAATATGGTCAATGTAGTTATTATTCCAGAGAGGTTCAAAAATGGCATTGGCAAATCGCAACACCATGATGTTCTGTGCCGTTTCCTTGCCGAGGTAATGATCAATCCGGTAAGTGTCTTTCTCCTGAAATGTCCGATTCACTACCTCATTGAGATGTTGGGCAGATGGAAGGTCCGTGCCGAAGGGTTTTTCAACAATGACTCTCGACCAACAACCTTCTTTACATTCATTAAGCCCTGCGTTCTTGAGCTGTTCTAACACGTCATCGAAAAACGAAGGAGCGCTCGCGATGTAAAACAGCCGATGCCCTTTACCACCACGATCTTGGTCGATTTCATCCAGTCTCTCCGCCAGTTTCTTATAGCCATCGCCATCCTGAAACTCACTTTGGTGATAGTGAATATTCTGCGCGAAAGCTGTCCAGATTTCATCGTCGTGACCACTACGCGAGACCTTGCGATTGATTTCCTCCAGCCCGCTACGAAATTCTTCGTCGGTTTTTTCCCTGCGGGCAAACCCAACGATTTTAACGCCAGCTGGTAGTGCACCTTCCACCTGGAGGTTATACAGAGCAGGAATGAGCTTACGGTGGGTCAGGTCACCCGTGGCACCAAAGATGACGACCGTGCATGCCTCCGGTTGACTGCGGGAGACGAGGTCTTTTCGAAATGGATTGTTCATAGTAATCGGCGGTTCCACATGATCTCTCAAGCATCGTGTGGAACACAGACCATAATCTCCTTGGCCGAGGCATCAAGCGAAACAGCTGACATTCCAGTTTCTTAACAAAAATATACGCCCTTCCCAGTTTGAGAAGAGCGCGTGTGATGAGTCAAGTTTCAGCTATCTATTATTCGCCGCCGCTACCTTCCTCGCCTTCATCATCAATGTCATAGAGCTTTTCGATCCTCTCAACCAGAGCCTCCATTTCCTCGTTCACACCACCAATAGCTCCCTGAATGATCTGCCCAATCTCGGCTTGAGCAGCGGGATCGGGACCATTTTTGAGATTTTCCTTCATTTTAGCCATCATCACCTCCTTCGCTTTTTCCTCTGCTGCATCAGCATGCTGCTTGATGGTCTTTTTCTCTGCTTCGGTGGGTGCAGGCAGAGACTCTGCTTTTTCAACGAGCGGCTTGAGCTTACCAGGAAGAGCCTTGATCAGTTTCGCCTGGGCATTGGCAGACGCGACATCCGTTAGAGTCCCCATCCCCGTCATCATATCGACCATAAGCTTGGTAATGGCCTTAGAAATACCTGTATGATCCTTCGGAACAGCCGCTTTTTTTTCAGCTGCTGGTTCTGCCACCTCTGCGGCCTGTGCAATGAGCGAAGTCGGCAGTAATGCACAAATCGCGACGGTTGTAATAATGAATGTTTTCATAACAAGGCGAGCCTGCGTCAAACTAGGCTGCCTGACGAGAAGATTCTCCGGCACCATGATCTCAGTTACCTACAGGCGGTCATCCCTTGACAGACTCGTGCAAATACGTTTTCTAAAAAGTAGCCGTGCCAGACTCCACTATCCTGCTCTTGCTTGCCATTGTTTTCTTCGGCATTGCCTATCTGAGTGCTTCGGTAGGTCTCGGCGGTGGCTCATGCTATACTGCCGTGATGGCTGCTTTTGGACTCCCCCCGCTTAGCATACCGCTAATCTCTCTCACTCTGAATCTGGTGGTAACTTCAGCTAGCAGTTATCAATTCATTCGCCACCGCCATGCCTCATGGCGATTAATTGTTCCCTTTTTGGTCACCTCTCTACCCATGGCCTATCTTGGCGGCTCCTTGCACCTTCCCAAGCAATGGTTCTATGGACTACTCTTTGTCTCACTACTTGTGGTCGTATGCCGAATTTTTTTACTACGATCCGTGCAGGTAAGCTGGAAAATCACAGGGGCCAAACGAATCATCGTGAGTCTCATTGCGGGTTCTGTTCTTGGCTTCGTGGCCGGAGTCGTAGGGATTGGAGGAGGTATTTATCTCGTTCCACTGATCATCATTCTTGGCCTAGGTAACGAAAAACAAGCAGCATCTAGCGGAGCCATCTTTATTTGGCTAAACTCTCTCACGGGAATGATTTCCCGACTACAACACCACGAGGTAGATATCCTCAATTACCTTACCCTGATCTTTGCCGTTTTCTTTGGAGGGATACTTGGCGGCTTCATTGGTGCTACCCGTTTGCAACCGCGCACCATGCAGAAAATCCTCGGTTGCATCATCATCGTAGCTTTAATCTTGCTGATCCCGCGATTTTACTAGGGAGCTTTCCCTGGCAGCCTTGGTTTCAGCAAATCTGAGATAGCGGCATCAACAAATGTTCCGATTGCTCCGGTGTAGCGAATCACGCCTTTTTGATCCAACACCATACAAAATGGCCAGCTACTGATATGGTATGCTTTGGCAATGGATTGTTCTGGGTCTGAGATATTTCTCCACGTCACAATACGGTCCGCTTCGAGTGCGCGTAGGTTTTCAAGTGAATCACGATTCACCCCAAGAATGGCAAATTGTTTCTCCGCATGTGCTTGGTTCAAGTTACGAAGAATTTTTAACGCCTTATCCATCCGCTCCAATTCAGTATCAAAGCTCGACCAAAAAACCAGCAAGACCACCTTGCCTCTGTAATCCACTAGCTGAACCGGCCTGCCACCAGAGTCTCCACCTTTTAAGTTGGGTGCTTCCCGGCCCTTCGAAAGGTGGGTAATGATATATAGCTGCTTCTTGACGATGTCCGCTACGGTTGTATTCGCCACTTTCACATCCGCGCTTTTCTTGACCGCTTCACGCAGGTTAGCAAGTCTCTGGCGCATGACAGCTCCACCCTCTCCTAAGGTAGAAAGCATTAGTGCGAGACTAAGTGCCGCCTGCCCCTGTATCCTCGGATCTGGGTTGACTGTCTTGATTTTTTCCAGCAATTGCATACCTCGCGAACGGACAGGCATTTGGCCAATACGCCGTGGCCCATTCTCTTGGCGCAGGTGAATCATCGCTATGGCAAAGCTACCAAGCTGAGGACTCGCGAGGTGATGCTTCTCCACAGCATTGAGAAGCGCACGCTGTGAGCTTGTAGTGAGATTAGTATCATTTTCTAACAACCATGCCCCATATTTCAAAGTCCAGTCCTTATCCAAGTCATGGTTCAAGAGGCGCTTCAGACGTGCGCCATACTCCGCTGGATTCGGTTGCTTTTTCTGAATGACTTTCATTGCAGCGGCATTTGGAGCAAGTTTCATCTCTGCAAGCCACAACTTTTGCGCGCGCTCATACTCGGTAGTGATCGCCGAGGCCTGAGCATCTGTAGCTGCGCTGGCGGTCGTCACAGCAAGTAAAACACACGCGAGTAGAAGAGTGCCCAAGTTGTAAATCTTCATGTGTAAAGGGTAGTCACATTCATTGTAAAATCAAGGTGTAAGCCAAAGGCTTACCCGACCGCACGTTGCAGTTCTTTCTGGAACGCAAGGATATCTGATTCGCTTGGGCTATACCCCTCAGTGTCTGGATCCACGCCCAGTCTGCCCATCTCGTCAACATACCACATCCCGCCTTGGCCGTCTGAGAATGTTACTCTGCCACTCGCCATCACACCAGGACGGGCAATCTCGTCGACCGTTACGTTGACATTCGCAGAGGTCGCATCATGCGGCAGCACCTCGATGTCATCCTCAGTGAGTTCATTCCGACTCACTTCGTCCGTATTGGTTTCTTCTGCCTCATCAACTACGTCGGGTTCCTCTGTCTTAAGTTCAAGACCAAGATCAATGACTAAAAAGCGAGTGTCCATGTATGTCAGCCGCTGTCCCAGGTCCGATTCCATTTTCTGCTGAATGTCGGGCAACCGTGCTCCATCATCCACCCAGGTTTTTATCATGGCGATCTGTTTTTCAGTCAGTGATTTGGAATCAAACATAGTCGTGCTCATTAAACGTACGATTAGCTACGATGCAAGCCCAGCCATGGGTAAATTACTCCTTGGTTTTTGGTGTTTGGCATCATCGGTAAAACGACTATAAAAGCACTGTGCCTGAAACCTCAACGACGTTTCCCGTATCGCCTCCCCGCGCCTGGGCGGAGGTCAGCCTAGCTAATCTGCGCCACAACTATGAAGCTGTGAAAAATCACCAACAAGGACACGTCATGGCTGTCCTTAAGGCTGGAGGCTACGGGCACGGCATAGTAGAAATTGCCCAGGAACTGGAAAAATCACCTCCGGAATCCGCTCCAGCATTCATGGGAGTGGCAAGCGTGATCGAAGCACGCAAACTGGCCGAGGCCGGCATTCGCACGCGTATCTACCTTCTGGGACCAACATGCCCATTTGAGCGTGAGGAAATCGTTGCACGTGGGTGGACTCCATGCATATCGAGCATGGAAGAAGGTGAACATTTTAATCAACTGATATCGGACTTCCAGCAGGCTTCCCCAACCAAGCGCCTGCGTGTCCATCTCACCGTCGATACCGGAATGGGGCGTGGCGGGTTCTTGCCAGACTCCTTGTTGAGGAATATTGAATCATTAGATCAAATGGATTCTCTTGAACTCGAGGGCATCGGTTCCCATCTCCCATCAGCAGACGAAGATGAGAAGTTTACTCAAGCGCAATTTGAGCAGTTTGACAGCCTAGTGGAGTCCCTTGGCATTGAACGCTTTCGATTCCGGCACCTTGCAAATAGCGCAGGCTTGTTAGGCTATCAGAGTCGCACCACCAATCTATACCGCCCGGGCCTAATGCTCTATGGCATATCACCCCTTCCCAAATACCAGCCAACACTCAAACCCGTGATGAGCTTGAAATCTCGCGTCTCACTGGTGCGTGAGCTACCTGCAGGCCAAGGGATCTCCTACGGACGCGACACGGTACTCGAGAAAGACACCAAAGTCGCTACCGTAGGCATCGGATATGGCGACGGCTATCCTCGGGAAATCTCACTGCGCTCAGGAGAGGTTTGGATCAGAGGCCAACGATGTAGCCTATTGGGACGCGTTACTATGGATCAGATCATGGTGGATGTGTCCCACCTGGACCCTGTCTCTTATACACATCTCCGAGCCCACGAGACTTGAATCCAAATCTC
>JARFPV010000495.1 GCA_029288115.1 Akkermansiaceae bacterium
GCGCTGTTTCCCGACCCTGAATCAAGCGGATACGTCCGTAAGGACTTCTCCATTGAAGCATGGGAACAACGTGAAGAGGACGCTGATCAACCGTTTTCATTCTGGAAAACCAAATACACGGCACCCGTCAAGGAGGAGGAAGTGCAGGTCACCGAGGAAACTCCCGAGGATCTACTACGCCGATTGATTGAGGAAGACGAGGAACACACCGAAAACGCACGTTACATCCTCGCCGTGATGTTGGAACGTAAAAAACAGCTCGTGGAAGCCGACAACCAACCTACCCCAACGGGGATCATTCGCATTTACGAACAGCGCAAGACAGGCGATGTATTCATCGTCAAAGACCCTAACATCCCACTCGACGAAGTGGAGAAAGTTCAAGAAGAGGTGACTATTTTGTTAGAAAATGGTGGTCGTATCCCAGAACCTGAAATTCAGGAGACGGGTGACGAGGTGCAGGAATCAGAGGAGCCTGAAGCAACAGAACCCGCTGAAAACTCGACAGACGAGGAGGAATAGCCTACCATAGTTGCATGAAAACGCCTGCCAAAAAGGATCGCTCCCATTGGACAATTGAAACAATGAGTTTCGAGCAGGCTGAAGAACAGACTCGGACCTACTGGCAATCTGCAAGCTCCGCAGAGCGGCTCAATGGCTTGGAAGCCCTTAGAGAACAATTATATGGCGACGATCAATCTATGCGAAGACTTCAACGATTTCTTAGTCTTGTGCCTCAAACACAAGGTTAAATTTCTTGTCATCGGTGGGTACGCCGTAGTGCACTACTCACGCCCACGTTACACGGGAGATTTGGACATTTGGATAGAAAGCTCGCATGAGAATGCAGAAAAAGTAGTTGCCGTACTATTGGACTTCGGCTTTACGAAAGACGACGTGGCAACGGAGATGATCACCGATGAGAAACAGATCATTCGCATGGGGTTTGAACCCTTCCGCTTAGAATTATTTACCAAAATTCCAGGTGTCACTTTCGCCGATTGTTACCGAAATCTCACTTCAGTCGATATCAACGGTAACCAGATCCCATTCATCGGACTTGAGGATCTTAAAAAAAACAAGGCAGCGTGTGGCAGAGACAAAGACCTGCAAGATCTCAAGGAGCTTCCCTGACTAGCCCCTCCACAATTCCAGATTCACTATTTACCATTTAACCGATGCTTCCTTGGTTCCAAAATAAAGCCTTTCCCCTCTACCTCGCTCCAATGGCGGGAGTGACGGATGTGGTGTTCCGAACCATATGCAAAGAGCTCGGTGCAGACGTAATGGTCACCGAATTTGTTTCCGCCGAGGGCATCATCAGGCAGGACGACCGAACGCGGAAATACACGGAGTTTACCGATGAGCAGCGTCCCTGCGGCGTGCAGTTATTTGGTGCCGACGGTGATCGCATGGGCGAGGCTGCAAATAAAATCATCGACTGGAAACAGCCAGACTTTATCGACATCAACTACGGCTGCCCCGTCAACAAGGTGGTTTCCAAGAACGGTGGCTCATCCTTACTCAAGGACTGCAACACGCTAGCCAGCGTGGCATCGGGAATTGTTAAAGCGGTCGGAGATCAGGTTCCGGTCACGGCAAAGATTCGCATTGGATGGGATGAAAAAACAGTCAATGCCACCGAGGTATGCCGTATCCTTCAGGAGGAAGGCATGCAGGCAATCTCTGTCCACGGTCGAACCCGCTCGCAGGGATACCGTGGTGATGCGAACTGGGAGGTTATCGACGCCTGCGCACGTGCTGTGGACGTTCCCGTCGTGGGAAATGGAGACGTGACCAGTGGCGAAGATGTCAAACATCGGCGTGAAACAACTGCGGTCTCCGGTGTAATGATTGGTCGTGCCGCAATGCAAAACCCCTGGGTCTTCCGCGAGGCCAAGCATTATCTGGAAACGGGCGAACAACCTGAGCCTGTGCCAATTTCCGAGCGTTGGAAAATGATTGTGCGACACTGCCGTATGGCGGTTGAATCTGACCGATACGGCAACGAACGTCAGTCGATCATGGCGATGCGCTCCCGTCTGATGACTTACTGCAAAGGATTCCCTGGCGCAAAACCTCTGCGCCAGCGATTGTGCTCCGTTTCCTCCATTGCCGAGGTCGAGGAACTAGCGGAGGAATACCTTCACTCCATGGTCTCCTGAAATGACGCCGGGGCCACTAGCCCAGCGGAGAGGATCATCTTACTTGCCTCCTCCAGAGTCATGTCACTGTTCTGCACCTTCTCATCATCAATCACGATGATGAACCCAGTCATCGGGTTTGGGCTTGTGGGGATGAATACCGTGGTCACATCCTTCCCTGTCTGGGCATCGTGATAGTTTCCGGTGACAAAACCAATCATCCGACACCCCGGACTCGGGTATTCGACATAGGCAACACTCTTGAATTTCCGGTCGCCGCCCAGATTTTTTACGGCATCGACGAATTGTTTCAGCGCCGAGTAGATAAACCCTAAATACGGAATGCGCTGCATGGCACCATTCATCCAATACAGCATTTTACGGCCAGGCCGGTTCGCCACAGCAGAACCAGCTAACAGAAGCAAAAACACCGGGATGAGAAAACGGACAAAATTGGATCCCATGAAATCGAACGTCCACTCGTGGAACTCCCCCACTCCATCGTACGCACGCCAGCGGATGCCATTGAGTAAGATCATCAGCTTATCAATAATCACCTCACCCACCTTGAGCAGGATTTTGTAAATCAGGATCAACAACCAGATTGTGCCTAGGATAGGTGCCACTGCGGCCAGACCAGTAAGCAACAGCCCCATGAACCTACGAACACGTGGATGCTTTTTAAGGGTGGGTTCACCAATGATCTCTTCTTCCGTAGTCATTCGCTATGTTGAATATGCCGCAGCCCGTCATTTTTCGCAATAACAGGTTCACTTGATTTTTCACCGATGGGATATAATGTCAGATCATGATCTGGAAAATCACCTTCCTTCTCTCTCTAGCCTGTTTGGCGGGTCAGGGAGCTTTGAAAGTGATGACGATTGGCGACAGCCTGACTGAAGAATATCATTTTGAGACACCCTTCAGCGCACCAGATTCAGATCCAGCAAACGCCAATACCATGAACTGGGTTGAAATTCTCGCCGAGCGTCGCGGTGCTGACATATCATTCGGTGACTATGAAGGTGTCCAATTGGCTTACCCGGATTATCGACGCAGTGGCCACGAATACAATTGGGGAATTCCGGGGCACGACACGGAAAAGTGGAAAGACATCATTGAGGCACCTACCGGATTATTTGACATCAGCCTTGAATCACTGAGTCGGAAAAAAATGCACGAACAGTACGATGAGGTGGATGTTGTTGTCGTCATGGTAGGCGGCAATGATGTGCGATCCGGCTATGGAGATCTTTATGATGCGCTCCCGGGAGACGCCACAGCAACTAGCATCATCAATTCAGTCGTTTCTAATCTTGAAGACATCATCAATGAGATCCGAAGTATTGAAAGTAACCTGCCCATCGTGCTGGCCGACGTACCGGATCTGGGTGCCGTTCCTGACAAAATTGCCGATTACCCGGATCCCCTGAAACGCGCCAATGCCACGGCCATCATCAACGACCTCAACGTAGCCGTTGCCTCCATGGCATTGTCCAATAGTGTGACACTGGCTAAGGTTTCCCAATTAACTACGGACATCCTGAAGCCTGAACCGTTTTACGTGGGAGCATTACAGATGCTTAAAGGCACACATCCAGAAAACCCGGCCAACTATCTCTTCTGCAAGGCTGGCTTGCACCCATCCACAAATGGACAGGCTATAATCGCTAACATTCTTTTGGCTGCCATCAATTCAGCAACCTCATCAAACATCGACCTCCTACCTGATCGAGAAATCATCACTCATCTGTTGGAACTCAATCCCGACCAACCATTCATTGACTGGGCCACGGGCAAGGGCATCACCAATTTCAGTATTACCTTGGATTCCGATGGTGACGGCATCCCCAATCTGGGTGAGTATTTGTTGGGACTTGACCCTTTCGCGATTGATCATGTGCACCATACTGAGACTCAGGAAATTGACGGTGTTCCCATGCTGACCATGGATTACATGCCAGACGAAAATGCGGCGAGGCTCGCAGATATCGAAGTGAAACAGTCGACAAATCTGGATGATTGGTCGCTTGTATCTCCTGCCAACATTCATCCGCAGGCAGATGGCTCGATGCAAGTCAGACTTCCATTCGGTTTAGACGGATTGTTTGTTAAGCTGGAGTTCAATCTCCGCCCCTGAACTACTCATCGTCTTCCTCAACCGGCAGGGCACGTGGTGGTGCGGGAGCGACCGGCTCCAGGGGTCTCGCTGGCTCTGGTGGAGCAGGAGGTGCCGGGGCAGGCTCATCATCTTCTTCCACAGGAATGGCACGCAACGGACGCGGGGCATCCTCACCCGGCAGGAGCCCTTCGTCTTCCTCCTCCACGGGAATGGCACGAGGTGCATCTTCGATATTGAGGATACGGCCTTCTTCATCATCATCTTCGTCCTCTTCGATGACCATCGCCTTAGGTGGAGGTGTGATTGCTTTTTTAATGTCCTTTTGAAAATGCTCAAAAAAAGCACTGACCATCGGAGCGGCCTTGCGACCTCCGCTGAGTCTCTCACCGGGTTTTCCCTCGTAAAGGGCTGCGAAAGCGTAGCGGGGATTTTCCAATGGAAAGAAACCGGCAAACCAGGCAAGGCGCTGCTCCTTACTCTTTGGTCCCCACTGCGCAGTTCCCGTCTTTCCACAAAGCACGGTGTAGCTGAGTTTCGCTCGCTTTCCAGTTCCGTATCCTGCGTGTACAACCTGCATCATCCCCTCGTGGACGACATGTACCGCCTGAGGGTCCAGGTTTAGGAAGTTCCTCCTCTGCGGATTATTAGAAACCAATACACGCCCGCTGACGTCTTGCATCTGCCGGACGAGACGCAGCTTGGGAAGGGCTGTGCCATTGGCAATACCCGCCATCCCTTGAGCTACCTGAAGTGGCGAGGAAAGCATTACGCCCTGACCAATCGAAAGGTTTGCCGTATCACCATCCATAAGATTCCTCTTGTGGTGTTTTCTCATCCACTCATTTGTTGGGATCAAACCCTCAGCTTCGCCTACGAGTGGCAAACCCGTTTTGCTACCAAATCCGAGACGGCGTGCAGCCGAGAGAAACGCGGACGGACCGGTCTTGATACCCACTTGATAGAACCATGGGTTGCAGGAGCGAGCGATGGCACGTTTCACATCGATGTGCCCTTCGGCGGATTTTGACCAGTTGTGGAACCAGTGATTGCCGATCTTAATTTTTGCCGGACAATCAATCAGGCTCCATTCGTCCACTTCGCCATTACTGAGAGCAGTGACAGCCACGATAGGCTTGAAGGTAGATGCTGGCGGATAGGCTCCTTGGAATGCCCGGCCAAAGAGCGGTGTGCCCGGATCGTCCCGGAGTTCTGCATACTTTTCTGTGCTGATGTAGGGAATAAAATCGTTCAGGTCGAAGCTGGGACGTGACGCCATGGCCATGACTTCTCCAGTATGAATATCGATGACCACGAACGCGCCCCGATCACTGTATTTTTTGAGTACTTTCTCTGCATGGAGTTGCCAATCCAGATCGAGCGTGGTCACCACAGTGCCACCCGGGCGCGGGCGCTTACTATATTTTTTCAATACCAGAGTACCATCTGACTCATAGTCCTTACGCAGCAGCCC
>JARFPV010000528.1 GCA_029288115.1 Akkermansiaceae bacterium
GTGTATAAGAGACAGCCTCAGCGTGATCCTCTGGGTGGTCGCTGCCGTGCTCTGTCTGATCTACTGGAAAATACCTTCCCGTATTCTTTGCACCCTGGTACTCGTATTAACCGTGCTTGGTTTCTTCTGTGCCCGGAGTAACTCTGAGAACCACGTCGATCGCATCCAGCCGGACCGCACCGAGGAACTTAAGAAACGTGAAGCCCTGGAACAGGCACGACAAAAGGCATTGCTCGATAGTCGTGGTGAAGAAGTCGCCCAAGTGCGCTTTGCCGAGGACGGGGCGGGGGACTACCTCGACCGCGCCGGTATGGATGAGACTGACCTCAAGTACTTTGAGAAAGAAGGAGTGCTCGACACCCCGGCGTGGAAACAACAAAAGAAAAAACGTTCCGGTGCAGGTGCAGACGACGACAGTATTGAGTCAGCCATTGGTGGTGAAAAAGTGATCGCAGGTGTGGAGGATGAAACCTTTGTCGAGGATGAGGAAGATAAACCCGTGATCATGATGCAGGCAGACATGGTGATGGCGAACCGACTCGATCTACTCAACCTTCGTATTACACTCGTCATGCTGGTCGTTGGTATTTTACTTGTGTTAGTGGATTATGTCCGCCGCGCGAACATTCATGGGAAATCGTCATTCCCCATCCCTTTGCCAAGTTGGTTGTTGAATGCTTTCACCCCGATGCCAACGTTCGTGACCACAGGAAAACGCGATAAGGACTCCGTTCAAAATGAGCTCTCCCGACTGACCAGACGTGGTGATTCATTTGTTTACCTCGCCGATGATCCGATTCAGGCAAGCACACTCCCGGCTTCCATGCCAAGGTTTCCTCTGGTTGGCCGTGAGGAACACTTGATTCCCGTGACGGATGAAATTGAGGACGACTTTATTTTTGAATCCGTTTGGTATGGTCGTAGCTCATTTCTTGTCGGATCAGACGAGCGCTCACATCAGGTGTTATTAACTTGTCTAAATCAGCTCGCTATCCGTAAGGAGGCACGTGCCAAAGTCGCGCAGACTGCACACATCGTTAGGGACCTTCGGTCGCCCATGCCAGCACAAGCGAAACAAGATCTTGAAAAACTAGCGCAAGCCACCGGGTTCTCGGTTCTTCTTGTCGGGGAGAAACCGGATAATTCATCGGCGGCCGGATCAACCAAACACCCCGACCCACAAGCAGAACCACTCACGTCATGAAACATTCCTTTTCCAACACATCCGTCGCTCTGCTGGTGATGGCCTCAATGGTCGGCTCAACTCTGGCCGACGAACGCACGCTCACACCCGAGCAGATGGAGGCGATCGCCAACCAAGGGGAGCTCGATGGTGGGCAAGAACGCCCAAAGAGGCTGATCGACCTGACCAAGGGGGAAATTCCACCTAAAACGAGTGACAAGCCGTGGACCCTGGGGCCGACCGGTATTGTCGGTATGTGGACTGGTAGGTTTACTGGCGACCAGTTCCAGGTGCAGGCAACGATTAAAGGC
>JARFPV010000553.1 GCA_029288115.1 Akkermansiaceae bacterium
GCAGCTGTCAGTGCGAGTTGTTTTTCAATTTGTTCCGGGCTTTTTTCAGTATGCTCCGTGTGCTGGCCATGTTCTTCCTCGGCAGCCTCACTTTCTGGGGTTTCCTCTGGCTCAGGCTCAGGAAGTTTCACAGTGCGTAGCTCAGCGGCGTTGGGAAGTTCTTCCACAGATTTGACGCCAAAATGCTCAAAGAACAGATCGGTGGTTTCGTAGAGCAGGGGACGTCCAGGTAAGTCAGCGCGCCCACCGATTTTGACTAACTCACGGTCGAGTAATTTTTGTAGCATGCCATCGCAGGACACACCTCGAACAGCTTCGATGGAAGCTTTAGTGACAGGCTGGCGGTAAGCGACGATGGCCAGGGTTTCCATGGCGGGACCACTGAGTCGGCTTGGTTTTCTGCCGGGAAATAGTTGCCTGACGAACTCGGCGTATTCTGGCTGAGTATAGATTTTCCATCCTTTGGCACGTTCTGCACAAGCGAATGCGCGCCCGGTTTCCTCGTAAGCATGGTTGAGTTCGGCGATAGCTGCAGTAATGGCGTCCTCGTTGACGTTGGCAAGCGCGCTCATTGCTTCATCGAGTTCCGGCTTGGAATCTGCATCATAATCCTCGGCATCCACAGCAAGAGCGTCCTCAGCCTCGGCAATGCGGGCGCGGATGAGACGGGCAATTTCAGAACTCGGAAGTGGATCTTCCGAGGCGATGAGCAGGGCTTCAATGATGGCTGTGAGTTGCATAGGCGCGCGGCAGGGTATGGAAATGAGACAGGATTGCAAGTCTCCGGAACAATTGATGCAGGCTTTTTATGGGGAAATAAAAAAAGCCCTGTCTCCACGAGGGAAACAGGGCTGGTTATAGTTTTGAGCTAGAAGTGAACCCGAATTACTCGGCTCCATCTCCTTCTACTTTTTCACCGGCCTTCTTCAATAGCTCACCGGCTTTTTTTCGAGCGGCGTCAGAGGCGTCTTCGACCGTATCTTTAGCTGCGTCCTTCACTGCTTTAGTAGCGTCCTTTGCGGCATCACCACCGGCTTTTGCAGCATCTTTTACTTTGTCAACAGCATCTGTAGCGGTGTCAGCAGCAGCATCTTTGGCTGCCTTCGCCTTGTCTGCGGCTGCTTTAGCTGCGTCCTCGGCAGCTTTCTTGGTCTTATCTGCAGCAGCCTTGGCGGCGTCACCAGTGGCTTCTGCTGCGTCCTTGGCTTTGTCACTAACATTCTTTGCGGCATCACCAGTGGTTTCTGCTGCCTTTTTTCCGGTCTCCTTCGCTTTTTCAGCTGCGGCGTCCGTAGTTTCCTTCGCTTTATCAGCGGCCTCTTCACATGCGGCAAACAGTGTGAGAGAACCAATCAGTGCGATCATGTATTTAAGTTTCATTTGTATTGGGTTGGGGTGTTGTCTAATGGCCCCGCGATGGACTATCCAACGCGACGGCATTTCGGGTGATATGATAGCATCTGTGTCAAAAGTTGTCACATATTAGCGTGGGAATTTTTGTCATCCATTCCACCGATTGAAAAAATCGTCTAAATTCCACATTTTGGTCTTGATGTGTGGCGGGGAATCATGGAGTTTCTGCGCGCGCCTGCATCCGCAGGTGACAATCTATTCCACGGGGAGTAGCTCAGCTTGGTAGAGCGCTGCGTTTGGGACGCAGATGTCGCAGGTTCGAATCCTGTCTCCCCGACCATTTTCCAACGGAAAATGCATCCCACTCGTGCAACGAGTCCGACAGGATGAGAACGCAGTATGAGCGCACACGCAGTGCGCGTATCGCGCCTCCATGATCATTGAAAATCCGGAGGAGGATTTTCGCATACTGGCCCAGACTGAGCGACCTAGCGCCTGAATCCAATTTCAAGTGTGAAGTAGCTTGGGTTCAGTGCGGCAAGCGGCTCCTTAAGTTTTTCCAACTCAGCGGCAGGTCCGTGGATTTCAAGGCGGACGAGTTCGGAAATCGAAAGAGCCTGCTCAAGCAAAGGCCCGATTTTCTCGATGTGATTGAGCACGCCCTCTGCATTTTCGTATCCTTCACGGCAATGAATCGTATTCTCGTGGATTGCGAAGCCGTAGAACATGCAGAGTGGCTCTTCCTTCGTCTGCTCAACCATGGCAGGGAGCAGGGCTTTAAAATCATCCAGCTTGTCAGCAGGAACATCGAAATAGGGGACAATGGTGCAACAGGTATCTTGTGACATGTCGCTTTTTTAATCATCGCATTGCTACCCACCAAGCAAAATTATCACATAGTCGGTATCGGGGCTTTTTATATGGCAACCGTGAGATTAATTTGTCGGCATGTCTTCAAAAGCGTATGCAGACCATGCCTTGCAACTCGTTCGTCAGTTGCAGTCGGATTTCGTCAAGGGTTTGGAATCCACCGCGGCAAGTATCGGTGAGCAAGTGGTGTTTGAAAAAGCCGAGTGGTTGCGTGACGGTGGTGAGCATGGTGGGGGCGATAGGTTTTTCACTAGTGACAACGAGGTATTCAACCGTGCCTCGGTAAACGTCTCCCATATCCATTATCATGATTTGCCAGGAAAGGCACTGGCGTCGGCAACGGCGCTCTCAACAATTATACATCCACAAAACCCGCACGCGCCGTCCGTGCATATGCATATCAGCTGGACGGAAATGAAGAACGGTAAGGGGTATTGGCGGGTGATGGCAGACCTGAACCCATCGATTGAATACGCCGATGATAAAGCTGCTTTTGAAAAGGCTCTTGCTGAGTCAGCTCCGGAGCAGTTTGATGAAGCCAAAGCCCAGGGAGAAAAGTATTTTTTCATCCCAGCGTTGGGCCGACACCGTGGTGTCGTGCATTTCTATCTCGAGGGATACCGGTCGGATAATTTTGAAGCTGACCAGGCGCTTGCCCGTGGTGTTGGCGAACGTGCGATAGCATCTTACCTCACAATTTTCAGGCAGGCGTTGAAAAATAGAACCGTCATAGCAGAGGCCGATTTGGCTTCTCAGTTAGAGTATCACACCTTGTATTTTTTCCAGGTGCTGACATTAGATCGAGGCACTACCTCCGGGCTGTTAGTCCATGACCAGAATGACCTTGGCATCATGGGGTCTCTACCAGGACGAGTTGACAAGAGCTTGCTCATTAGCTGGAAAGAAAAAATGGAGTCTCCCCAGGATGATTTACTGGCAGCATTAATTGATGCTCTGCCTGAGTCAGGAGAGGTGAACGATGATGTGCGCTGCAACTTGGCTGTTGCTGTGCGTGAGCACTACCAATCGCACCCGGAAGCGCTACAGAGGCAAGCATCTGGTAATGTGATACCGCCGACGGTTCAGAACCACCGTTAGGAGTCCGGCTTTTCTTTGACCTTCGTCTGAATGCGCAGGTCGCGGAGTTGCAGGGCATCGACCTTGGCTGGCGAGGCAGACATGATGTCCATTCCCTTGTTGTTCTTGGGGAATGCAATGACTTCGCGGATCGATTCCTCACCGCAGATCAGCATGGCAAGGCGGTCGAGCCCGAGTGCGATGCCGCCATGGGGTGGGGCGCCGAACTTGAAGGCTTCGAGGATATGGCCGAACATGCTTTCCTTTTCCTCCTCGGTGACACCGAGGGCGGTGAACATGGCTGATTGCAAGTCGGCCTCGTGAATCCTGATTGATCCACCACCGAGTTCGTAACCGTTGAGGACGACGTCGTATGCCTGGGCACGTAGCCCTGCGTATTCGCCTGACTTGAGTTTTTTCTCGTCCTCGGGGATGGGGCGGGTGAACGGGTGGTGCACGGCATTCCACTTGCCTTCTTCTTCGTCGTAACCGAGGAGTGGGAACTCAGTCACCCAGAGGAAATCGAGTTCATCATTGCCTTCGAGAACGTTCTGGAGTTCACCACAGCAAAGACGGATACGACCAAGGACTTCGCAGACGGTTTCCCAGTCGCCAGCACCAAAGAGGATCAAGTCGCCGGGTTCGATGTTGAGTTTTTCCCGCAGGGCTTCGACCTCGGAGTCGGTCATGCGTTTGACGAATGGAGAGCGCCAAGTGGAGCGATCCTCATCGCGTGCCTGAATGTAGGCCAGTCCTTTTGAGCCAGCCTCGATCGCAGTCTGGGTGAGTTTTTCGATTTGGCCTTGGGTGGCTCCGGCAAAGCCCTTGGCATTGATCGCCTTGACCA
>JARFPV010000575.1 GCA_029288115.1 Akkermansiaceae bacterium
GAACCGCGAAATAGGCTAAAGACCCGCAAGAAGACTCGGGATGATACTTCAAATGTAGACCACGGATGGCACGGAATACACGGAAGGTGCGTGGGTGGCCCAGACACGAGTCACCGGCTTGGAGTGCTGACGCTTGACTCAGCTTTGCGGCGGGCGAGGCTCGACGCGTGGGGTGCGGAGCCTAGCGGATGGCTTTGGGTTGCGCTGTGCGGGGCTGGGTAATGAACGCTCCTAATCTTACTCCTAATCTTAATCATAATCGCCCAGCTGTCAGGGAGTAAGATTAGGAGTAAGATTATGATTATGAGTAAGAGTTGCCCGCCTCACCTCACTCAAAAACCCCACGCCCCGTGTGACCGGAGAGCGGGGTTGGAAGGATGCTTGGCTTTCCGAGGCCGACTACTTGCGGCGACGGAGTGTGAGCGCGAGTCCACCGAGGCCGAGCAGGGCGGTTGTTGGTTATGAGTTGTCACGTAGAAGAGCTTTGTAAGCTCTTTGCGCTTCAAGAGAAGAGGTTGGAAACCTCTTTTACGTTCGCTAGGGCTACGGCTTAGGGCGAGGGTTTGGAGTGCGGCGGCTTGACGCCGCTTTGCGGCGGGCGAGGCTTGACGAGTGTGGTGCGGAGCCTAGCGGATGGCTTTGGGTTGCGCTGTGCGGGGCTGGGTGGCGGTTTAAGGCGAGGGTTTGGATGGGGAATGGTCGGTGGCGTGATAGAGCACCAAAGCGGAGTCAAGCCTCAGCACTCCACAAAAAACCCCACGCCCCGTGTGACCGGGGAGTGGGGTTGGAAGGATGGTTGGTTTTCCGATGCCGGGTTTACTTGCGACGACGGAGGACTTGTCCGCCAAAGCCGTTATTTACGGCGACGGAGGATGAGTGCGAGTCCACCGAGGCCGAGCAGGGCGGTGGTGGAGGGCTCGGGGACAAGGGTTTCCGTTACGCGGACATTGTCGATCAGCGGTTGTGGGGCAGCCGAGAATGTCACGAAAAGGTCGTTGCCCACCTCGCCCGCGAAGTCATTGCTGTCGAAGGAAAACGACACATCGGTGAAGCTGCCGACAGGTGCATCCGCGTGCACGTAGACCTGGCTGGCCAGGACCGTGCCGGTCTCACTGCTCGCCCGGAGAGCAACGGTAAGGTTTGCCCATGAAAGGTCGCGCCGCGCGCCGATCGCAACGGTCAACTCGTAGATCGAGTTGGCTTCAATCGTGCCGATATTCTGATAGAACGGGCCGAAGTTTATGAAGGCCACCTGGCTGCCATCGCCGCCGGGGATCAGGCCCGACCCGGTCGTACCGAAGATCTGAGCATCCTGCGGGTTGAAGTGGCCACTCCCATTATTAACCCACCCGGTCGTTCCGGTTGTGGCGGCAGCGCCATCCGCCAATACATCATCTTCAAAACTGTGGTTTGTGATACTGATGGCGGCCTGGCTTATCATTGTGGTCGCAGCTGCCAGGCCGAGGGTGAGTAATGTTGTTTTTATTTCTTTGTTCAATTTCATGATGTAATAATCGGTTGTTAGTAGTATTTCTTTTGGTTCTTCGCACGTTCACCGGATCGATCCACCGTGGAAAAAACCCGAAATTAATTGCGAACTGGCACGCATCCTGCCCCCCCCCAGACGAGTTTGTCGATTTTTTTTCATCTCGACACCTAGCCCGTCTGGGGTCTATCATAAATCCATGGACTCCATCAACGTTCTCTCCGCCGCTGAGCAGGTCGCCGAGCATCTGCGTAACGAGCTACTGAGGGGAGCATTGAGCGGATCGTTGCCCGGAGCGCATCCGCTGGCGGAAGAACTGGGAGTCAACCACAAGACAGTGAAAGCCGCGCTGCAGATGCTTGAGAAGGAGGGTCTGCTCGTCGGCCGGGGAGCAGGTCGGCGGCGCAAGATCGTGCTGCCGAAGAACCATGCCCCGCCTGCGTTGCGGGTGGCGGTCCTGTTCTACGAGAAGGGCGACGAGGCACACGATCTGTTTATCCGCTTCCAGAACAAGCTGGTGGCGGCGGGGCACACGGTCGTCCATGCGCCGAAGAACCTGACGGATCTTGGGGGTGACACGCGGCGACTCGCCCGCATAATCACGGCTACCGCGGCGGACGCCTGGGTGGTGATCGCCGGTTCAGAGGAAGTGCTGCAATATTTCCTGCAACGGCAGATCCCGGCCTTCGCCATTTATGGTTTCCAGAGCCGATTGAGAATCGCGGGCATCGCGCTGAACCAGACGCCCTCCGTCGTGGCCGCAACGCGTCGGCTGATCACTCTCGGGCACCGACGGATCGTGATGCTGGAAAGTCTTCTCACCCTGTCGGAGCCAGGACTCCCCGGTGCTGCATTTCTCAATGAACTGGCAGCTCACGGCATCGACGCAGGCGACTACAATATGCCGGGTTACGAGAGAGGATTCGATGGTTTTTACAAACGCCTCGAGTCTCTGTTTTCCCACACCCCACCCACCGCTATTTTCATCTACAGCGTGGTGGAATACTTCGCCACGACCCAGTTCCTGCTCGACCGGGGGCTGCGGGTGCCGCGCGATGTTTCCCTTATCTGCATCGACATGGCCCCGTATTTCCACCGCTACCAGCCAACGATCTCGCATGTCCGCTGGAACGACCAACTCATGGTGAACCGGATCGCGCGCTGGGCGAAAAACATTAGCCTCGGCAAGGAAGACACCCGCCAGACGAGAATTGATACCGAGTTCGTCGAGGCCGGAACGGTGGGGAGGGCGCCGCAGGGTTGATATTTCATTTTTTGACCGCGAAAGAAGCGAAATGTGCAAACCTCCTACGCCGAAGGCTACGGCGGTCAGGAAGGAAGACTTGGGTTGATACTTCAATTGTTGACCACCCTCCGTCGCTAAAGCTATGGCGGGCAGGCAGGATGGCACGGAATACACGGAAGGTGCTTGGGTTGCCCATACACGATTCTCCGGCTTGGAGTGCTGAGGCTTGACCTCTCCTTTACCCACATTTTTACAAACTCATTTCTTTGACCTCCCGCTCTACTAAATACTACGGCTCCTTGTGATTACCTATTGGCCAAAGGCCAATTTGATACCAGCCTAGGCAAAGGGCTCAGCCCGCATGCCTAGGTCATCAACCCGAATAGATTGTTCTCTGAAGGAGAACTTCATAAGCGGGCTTGTCATACATGGAATCACGGCCTTACCTCTCCGCTAGGTCTTACCAGCATAAGGCTCTCCTTTAGAGAACGGGTTGTTTTTCTCAAAAACCCAGGGAATTGATTTCATCCATTCCCTGGGCTGGTATTTATTTCGCCTTTGGCGAATAGAGCATTGAACCGGGCTCAAATTTGCGAAGGAAAACAAAGGCGACAGCAACTTGTGGGTAAAGCTCAGGGCTCAACTCAGCTTTGCGGCAGGGTCTCCTCGCCGAGGCGACCGTTATGTTAGATCAGTCGCCTCGGCG
>JARFPV010000591.1 GCA_029288115.1 Akkermansiaceae bacterium
CTCACATCAGCAAGCTTTCAGGAAATATGCGTATGTCACGCCCGCAGGTCAAGAGCAGGGTTTGGGGTCGTTGTAGATCCCTTATTTTACGGTCATGGGCGCAAACTCGATGCACATCGCCTTGGGAACGGAGATTTTCACGTCGGTCGGGCTGAGTTTACCAGTAGAAGGGTCGATTTTGAATACTGGCACGTCGTTCGAGCGCTGACCCGCGACCAAGAGCCATTTGCCGGAAGGATCGAGGTTGATGTTGCGTGGCACCCAAACTTTTGCGCCAATCGTCTGAATTCTGGTGATTTTTCCACCTTCACCTACTTTGAACACGGAGAGCGAGTCACGACCCTTGTCCGAGAGATCCCGGTTAGCGCAGTAGATGAATTTGCCGTCCTTGGAGACGCGGATTTCCGAGCAACTACGCTTTTCCTTGTCCTCACCATCAGGCAGGGTGCTCACGACCTGGATCGAAGTGAGTTTTCCTGTGGCGGCGTCACGATCGTAGACGGAAATGCTGAGGGTGAGCTCGTTGAGCACGTAGGCTTGTTTGCCGTCTCTGCCAAACTTCATGTGGCGGGGGCCAGCGCCTGCGGGTGCCGGGGCAGAGCCTGCCGGGGTGAGCTCTGCTGTGGCGGGGTTGATTTTGTAAATCACCACTTTGTCAATGCCGAGGTCCGGGGCGTAGGCAAACTTGTTGTCGGGGCCGCTATAGATCGAGTGTGCGTGGGGTGAGGTTTGGCGTTTTGGGTTTACGCTTGAACCTTTGTGCACGTGTTTTGATGCCATTTTGCCGATTGATCCGTCGGCCTGTATGGGGAAGGAAATGACGTAGCCTTCGCGGTAGTTGGACCCCATGATCATTTTCGAGGTTGAGTCCAGTCTGATGTGGCAGAGTTTTTCTCCAGCGCTTGGTTGTTTTCCGAGTGGTTGAAGTTTGCCATTGGGCTCAATCTTGAAGGCCTCAACGGAGCCGGTCTTTCTTTCAGGTTCGCCTGTGGAGTAGAGAACCGGGAGTTGCGGATGCTTGGCGAGGAATCCTGAGCCGGGGATTTCCGCAGCAAAAACAGGCTCACTCAGTGTGCCGTTGTTTTGATTCAGCACACTGGTATGGATGCCCTTGTCGCCGGTGCCGATGAATACACGTGTCTCGGATGCAGTCGTTGATACGGTGAGAAGTAGTAGGGATGTTAGTATAGGTTTAATCATGGTTTTGTAGGTTGAGGTTGCCATGGCCAAGGTGCCTCCATCCAGTTGGTCGCCTTGCCAGTGATGCGTTGCCAGAGAAATCGAATCGTTTCCTTGGGAGGTGCCTGGTCACGAAAGGATACGGGTGAAAAGTCGAGGTGTTGCAGATCGTCGGGGTCGGATTGAAGTCGCCACACAAAGACGGGATACTTTTTTTCCTCGGTGACCATTTCGGTGAAGCGCATATCAATGAATAAAACCGTCCCCGGGTTCTGGCTATCCGGAATAATCATGTGCCAGTCCTTGGCAAACCATTTCAGGGTGCCAGTTTCCGGAAATTGTGCGAATTTCTCCAGATGCTTGTGACCTTTGGGTAACGGGTCAATTCT
>JARFPV010000612.1 GCA_029288115.1 Akkermansiaceae bacterium
GCGCGACCGTGAGGCTTTTTTCTTCAAGCGTTTGCTACTGCTTTTCTTGGGCTCAGACTTTTCCGTATCATAGCGACTTTCATTTTGTTGTTTCTGGTCCGGGTTCAACAAGATGTAAGCCACAACAGGCAGGGTCAAAACGAGAATGAGAATAAGAATACTACGCCACACACAGCGAATGATCATACGTTTGAAATCATTATCCAATCTTAAATAATCAATATTTGTTAGCATATCCCATGCTCAGGGGGGGGAGCAGTAATTGGCGATGTGCCGGAATGCATGAAGCCATTGATTTATAGACAGATGATTGCATTTCCGGCGTTTAAATGGTTAGTGATCACTCAGCTCGGCGGTCACCCGCCTTTTTAAGCATGACAGACCTACTTATTTCACCCGCACGCGACAGTGGTTGCGACGATTTGGAGTTCCTCACCGAGGTTGTGCAGACAGCTGCACAGCAGCAGCGATCGCCTGTCGATGACGTGTTGGATTCAGGTAAAGTCGATGAGGAACCGTATCTCCGCGCGCTGGCGGAAAAAACCGGCATGGAGTGGGTGGCGAGTATTCCTGAGTTCGAAAATATCGAGTCGCTGCGTTCTGTCTGTGGTCCCCGTGTGGCGTTGGCCCATCAGGTGTTGCCAGCAGAAATCATTGGTGAGGAAGGGGCGCAGTGTTTAATCCTGGTTACCTACGATCCACTTAACTTGATTGCCCGACAAGCAGCGACCCAGCAAATCGAACTGCCGATCGTCTGGAAAATGGCATCACGCCGTCGCATTTACGATGCCTTGCGTAAGCTCTACGGTGTAGGGGCGGATACTTTTGAACAAATTCTCGAAGGCCGTGACCTCGATTACGATAATTTGGAGACGGCCGATGAGGCAAACATCATTGATGCTGACGAGGATGAGGAGGCAAGTGTCGTCAAATTCGTCAACCAGATCATCCGCGAGGCGTTGCAACAGCGCGCGACGGATATCCACGTCGAGCCGTTGCACGATAACTTACGTATCCGCTACCGCATCGATGGTTTGCTTGTGGATGTGACTGTTCCGGACAATATCAAGGCGCTGCAAAGCTCCGTGATCGCCCGGCTTAAAATCATGGCGCACCTCGACATTGCGGAGCGCCGTCTGCCGCAGGACGGTCGTATCAACCTGCAGTTCGAGGGCGATACTATCGATGTTCGTGTGGCTACTGTGCCAACCGTTGAGGGGGAGAGCGTTAGCCTCCGTCTTCTGAACCAGGAAAAGTTCACGATTGAGCGCCTTCAACTGGAGCCTTTTGTACGCGATAAGATCGAGCAGTTGCTTACGCTTTCGAATGGTATTTGCTTAATCACGGGCCCCACGGGATCGGGTAAATCCACCAGTCTCTACTCGTTTCTTAGTGAGGTGAACTCGCCGGACACGCGTATCGTCACCATCGAGGATCCGGTGGAGAACAAGCTTCCCGGTGTCATGCAGATCGCAGTGAAGTCGGAGATCGGTCTCACATTTGCCAGCGGACTGAGGTCCATTCTCCGTGCCGACCCAAATATTGTAATGATTGGTGAGATCCGGGATCTGGAAACGGCGGAAATTGCCATTCGTGCATCACTGACGGGCCATCTCGTGTTCAGCACCCTGCACACCAACGATGCTATGGGCGGAATCAGCCGACTTATGGACATGGGCGTGGAGCCATTCCTTGTTTCGGCTTCCGTTCGTGCTTTCCTTGCCCAGCGGCTTGTCCGCCGCCTATGCCCGAAGTGTAAAAAACCTCATGAGCTGACTGCGCAGCAG
>JARFPV010000618.1 GCA_029288115.1 Akkermansiaceae bacterium
CTCCACCAGAGTCCAACCGGCCGATGTTCCATTCCGGTCTCTGCTGTATCCTAAACCCTTTATCGTAAACTGGCGCTTCTTTTCTGGTTGCTTGGTTTTCATTAGCTTCATGGTCAATATTCGACACTCTTAATCAGCTGCAAGCATCGAAAACAGCTTAAATGATAAAACGTTTATTCATGTTGTCAATTACGTTTTTTCTATGCTGTTTTTGACCAGATGATACCAGTCCTAATATTCCAGCACCACGGTGAAACCACCGAGTCCTGCGCCAGCGCCTGAGGGCGACCAGCTTGATCCAGGTGAGTAGATCGTGGTGCTGCGCAATGGGACCTAGTATCCGAAGCTTACCGACCATCCTTTGCCGTGGTAGGTGCCGGAAATGATCGGGCGTGACCGGAAACGGTTCCCAAAACAATACCCGGTGTGGTGAGGGAAGTATGATCCGGTGTAGTAACCGCCATAGCCGTAGAAATTACCGTAACCATAGGTTCCGTATCCTGGGTAGGCGTAATAATATCGGTTCGACGAGTTGCTGACGCGGTTATTGCGCCTTGCGGCACGAGCTGCATCGCGGGCGAGCTCACGTTTCTCCCAGAGAGGCACAAAACGTTCCTTTTCCTTTTCTGCCGCAGTGACCTTCACGGCCTTTCCTTTGGCGTTATACCAGACGTCTTTTTCCACCGCGAGAACGGCAGGTGAGAGCAGGGAGAACGCGAGTATGGGGAGGATCGATTTCATGATTCTATGGGATTGTTCCACGGAATTGACGCCTCTGCAACGTCCCCATGCAGAAAAAATTCCCAGATTCATCATTTGGGGTTTGGAATTTAAAACTTAAATCTTAAATAACCATGTGCGCCAGCCCAAGAAATTCAAAGCTTACCCTTTCGATTACCATCAGGAAATCGAGGTGGAAATCACCGCCCTCAGCAATCTCGGAGTGGGGATTGCCCGGGTGAAGATAGAGGAAGGTAAGGCGGATTGGCCTCAAGCCGCCGCCGAAAACCCACCAAGCGAAGGCTGGGTCGTTTTTGTCCCCCACACACTGCCCGGCGAAAAGGTGCTCGCACGCATTTTCCGCAATGACAAATCGCATAGCCAGGCGGACCTCGTCAAAGTGATCGAGCCGTCACCGGACCGACTGGATCCCAAATGCCCACTATTTGGAAAATGCGGTGGCTGCCAGTACCAGCACCTCGCATACGACAAGCAGCTCGCATGGAAAACAAGCCAAGTCGAGGAACTGCTCCAGCACATGGCAGGTATCAAAGCCAAAGTTTCCCCTGCGATCCCTTCTCCCAAACAGTGGGGCTACCGGTCAAAGATTACCCCTCACTTCAAACGACCCCGCGATGGCAAGATCGGCGATATCGGATTTCTGTTAGCCGGGCAACGCTCACATCTTGTTGACGTGCCGCACTGTCCGATTGCTATGGATGAGATCAACGAGGCCATGCCCCGCATCCGCGAGGAAACCCGCGCCAATGCCAAGGCCTACAAAAAAGATGCCACCCTGCTGCTGCGCGCCACCGAGGGCCGCGTGGAAACCAATCACCGAAACCCCATTTCCGAGACCGTCAGTACCGATACCGGAGACATTACCTTCCACTTCCTCGCCGGAGACTTTTTCCAGAATAACCCGTTCATTCTTCCCGCGTTTGCCGGATACGTCGCCGAGCAAGCGTCTGCAGGAGGCGCCAAATACCTTGTCGATGCCTACTGCGGCTCAGGCCTGTTCTCTCTCTGCCTCGCGCATAAGTTTGAAAAAGTCGCGGGCGTCGAGGTCAGCGAAACCGCTGCCGACTGGGCACGGCGCAATGCCGAGCTCAACAAAATCGACAACGCGACCTTCCTCGCGTCCAGCGCCGAGGCCATTTTTGCCGACATCTCATTTCCAGCTGACGAGACCGCTGTGGTCATCGACCCTCCACGCAAAGGTTGCAATCAGGAGTTCCTCGACCAGCTGTTCGCCTTCGGTCCCAGCAAGG
>JARFPV010000644.1 GCA_029288115.1 Akkermansiaceae bacterium
GTCCTTGGCCATGGCGGAAATGTCTTTTTGTAGATCGGTCTGGCCCGCTTTGTAGAGTGTTTCGCTCGCCCGGATGGCGGCGCGGCGGACTGAGGCATGTTCGTCCTTGAATTTCTCACGCACGAACTCTGGTGTGAGTGCGCCGATTCCTTCCAGCGTCCAGAGTGCGTGCATGCGTGCGAGGTCAAGCTTGCTGCTGCGTGCCATTTTCTGGAGTGCGGGAACAACGGATTTGTCGGCGCGAAGAACGAGTAGCTTTTGTGCGGTGTCACGCCACCAGCCGTTCGGGTGCTCGAGGTGGGCGACCAGTTGGGCGGACGACTCACTGAGCATCTTGGGTTTGGTCGTGTCGCGCTTGAAGTCCTTGTGGACGAGACGGTAGATCCGCCCACGCTGGATATTTTTGGCGAAGCCATACTCATCGATCACGCCACGCAGGTAACTGCCTTTACGTGTCCAGTTCCCCTGCTGGATGATGCCGCGATACATGTCGACGATGTAGAGGCATCCGTCGGGGCCGTTCAACATGTTGACTGGTCGGAAATTCGGGTCGGTCGAGCGAATGAACTCGCTGTTAGGGTGGGCATTTTCCAGATAAGTGAGGCCATCGACCTTATTGACTTTGGTGCGACGGATGAGTCGGCCTACAGGCTCCCCGAACAGGAGGTCGCCACGCAGTTCCTTGGGTAACCGGTCGCCACGGAAAATTTCCTCACCACAGGTAGCGGTGAAGTGATTGAGTGTTTTGGTGTCCTTGCGGAACCGTCGCGGACCACCTTGCACGTCGGGGATGCCGACTAACGGAAACACCTCGCGGTAACCTGGAGAAAACTGATTTGGCAGGTTGAATGAGCCATAGACGATCGGCTGCTGGAAATTGATCGGTCCACGCTCACCACCGGCGTTTACAAACCATGGCTTACCATGATCATCCTGACAAAGCCCCCACTGACCACCATTCGGGGCGGTCGGCTCCTTAAAGGCAAGCCCGTCGGGATTATAACGAAGGCGAAAGGCACTGTAGGTGGTGTAGAGCCAGTTATCCATCGACCAGATAAGGCCACTTGGTTGGTGCTCCATGTTGCCACCACGTTTTCCGCCGATGAAAAACGGCTTCTTTTCATCAGCGACGCCGTCGCCATTGGTGTCGCGGTAGCTGTAGATATCCAGTGTGTTAGTCTCCTGGATGAGGACGCGGTCGTCGAGAGGCAGCACCATGCGGGGGAGCAGTAAATTGTCGACGAAGACGGTGTGTTTATCCATGCGACCGTCGCCATTGGTGTCTTCGTGCATCGACACCCGGCTCTTGGCCTCCTGCTCGCCAGTGGCATCCGCATCCTGCATGTAGGTGCGCATTTCCACGACGTAGAGTCTACCATTTCCATCGAAAGCACAGGCTACAGGCTCGGTGATAATCGGGTCGGTGACGACAGCCTCAAGGCTGTATCCTTCAGGCAGGTGGAACGTCTTAAGACTATCTTCGACAGAAAGAAATGGCAGTGTCCCGGTCGGTTCTGAAATCTTCACCTCATCGGCATGGATTGAAGCAAGGCAGGAGAGACCAATAGTGCAGGCAATGTGTGTGTGTTTCATCGTATGTTTCGCTTACAGTGAGCGAGATAGATACAGGCGCAAGAACGGATTCTTGCTTGAAATAATGATTTTTGGACAGCCTCCGACCTTGTCGGGTTCCCTGCGGTAAATGAAGAAGTTAACATGGATGACTCAGATGTACACAAATGGCCACAGATCATATCCTCCGCACTCGATTACAGCTCCTTCTCCGTGGCCGGATAGCGTTTGCGTTTGTCGCTATTGATCGGTTTCCCGGATCGTAGACTCCACCATTCGTGGGCGCGTTTAGGATCATAGGATGGATTCGGAATCGGCATGCGGGCAATGACATCGGTGCGCCAAGCATTGAGCTTCGCTTTCAGGTCGGCGACCTTGCCTTTGCGCTCCGCAGCGAGGTTCTTCTTCTCACCGAGGTCTGCGCCAATTTGATAAAGCTCCACATCACCCGTGCCATCGAGATACTCGATCAATTTCCAGTCGCGCTCACGGATCGCGCTGGCGGGTCGGTCGTGATGGTAGTGCGGGTAATGCCAGTAGATCGCCTTGCGTGGCAGCTTGACATCGGGGGCGGCAAACAAGGGCGTCAGACTAACACCATCGATGGTTTGGGTCGGCGGCAGCTTGCCTTTTCCGGTCTCGACAAAGGTCGGGTAAAAATCGTGGGAGACAGCAGGCTCAGCGCAGGTTTTCCCAGCGACCACCTTGCCCGGGAATTTCACAATCATCGGGATGCGGATGCCGCCTTCGTGCAGACTCCCCTTCTCCCCCTTGAGTGGCGCAAGGCTGGAAACATTGTCGTCGGCAGCTTCGCGGTAATCGTATCGACGGTATAGTCCA
Source organism: Akkermansiaceae bacterium (assembly GCA_029288115.1). Lineage (GTDB taxonomy): Bacteria > Verrucomicrobiota > Verrucomicrobiia > Verrucomicrobiales > Akkermansiaceae > Oceaniferula. Next base: position 2,413 of record JARFPV010000644.1, read on the forward strand.
CCGTTGTCGGAAGTCACAACGATCATGGTCTTTTTAGTCAGGCCCTGTGCCTCAATGGCATCGACAACGCGTCCGACCAGTGCATCGACTTCCTCGACCATCGCGGCGTAGACAGGGTGTGGCAGCTCACGTTTCCGCTCCTTGGCACGCTTCCGGTAT
>JARFPV010000696.1 GCA_029288115.1 Akkermansiaceae bacterium
GCGACGGCAAACCCGACATCGCCGTAGAAAACAAAAAGGGTGTTTTCGCATTTATTCAGGAGTAGCTGCTCCCTACAATACCAACTCTATCATCGTCACTGCATGTGGATTTCGCATATCACTTTGTGGATGTTTCGTCGATAGACACCCATACCTCCTACGTATTTCCCACACTCTATACCATCAAACCATGCGCATTTTTCTGATACTGACACTCTGCACCCTTCCTCTCACGGCACAACAAGCCAAACCGATCTTTGACGGCAAATCATTAGCAGGCTGGAACGTGCACAATGGCGACGAAAAGTATTGGACCGTCAAGGAGGGCATGATCGTCGGCGGATCCCTCACCGAAAAAGTCAAATGGAACACATTCCTATCCACCGAGAAAAGTTACCACAACTTTGAACTCACTTTCAAAGTCCGCATGGTCAATGGCTCCGGATTCGCCAATTCCGGAATGCAAGTTCGCAGCCAACGTAAAGGAAGGTCAATGGCAGGCTACCAGGTAGACATCGGCAAAGGATACTGGGGCAAGATGTACGATGAACACCGCCGCAATAAAATGATCGGCCACCCGGTCGATCCCGCAGCTCTCGCCAAGGTGGTCAAAGAGGAGGGCTGGAACGACTACAAAATCATCTGCAACGGCCCGCGCATCCAATCCTGGATCAATGGGGTCGCAGCACTGGATTACACCGAAAAGGAGAATAACATCCCACTCGATGGAGTCATCGGGCTGCAGGCTCACTCCGGAGGCAAATTCCTCGTGCAATTGAAGGACGTCAGCATCAGGGAGCTTCCCCCGACAAAAGGCGCGCCCACATGGCCAAAAGCAGCCAAACCAATCTCCAAGCAGGAACAAAAACGCCGCGAGAAGGCCGCCCAGATGAAAATCAAAAACACACCTTCAACACCAGCCGAAGAGCTGGCAGGCTTTGCCCTTCCCGAAGGTTTTACCGCTGAACTCGTCTCCAGCGAACAACAAGGCGTCGGTAAACCCATCACCGTCACCTGGGATTCCGCCGGGCGTATGTGGACCATGACCGCCTTTGAATACCCGATCGATGCCAACGAAAACGCCGCCGCCGCCGAGCAGATCTATACACGTGGCGGAAAAGACAAGGTGCTCGTGTTCGACAACCCCTACGGCAAAGGCCCTCACACCCCCCGTGAGTTCGCTGAAGGCCTCGTTATCCCGCTCGGACTCGCACCCTATAAAGGTGGCGCCTTCGTGCAATACGGTCACGACGTCCGCTACTACTACGATAAAGATAAAGACGGCAAAGCCGAGGGCTACGACGTCGTCCTAACTGGTTTCGGAATTCAAGACTCCCACCTATTTCCTCATCAATTCGAGCGCACACCCGGCGGCTGGTTCTACCTTGCTCAAGGACTCTTTAATAGCTCCAAGGTCACCCGCCCGGGAGGAAAACCCTTTGCCGACGGCAAAAAAGAGATCCCCTTCATTCAGACGAAACTCGCCCGATTCCGCCCCGATGGATCAGAATTCGAACCCGTAAGCGCAGGCCCTAACAATATCTGGGGACTCTCCCAAACCCGCGACGGACGCGTCTTCATCCAGGAAGCCAATGACATCGGCATTCCAGTTGCAGAGTTCGAACCCGGCACGCATTACACATCAGGCCGAAAAGACAAACTCCAGCCCTACGCCCCTCAGATTCCAGCATCACTCAAAGGCCGCCAAATGGGAGGCACCGGGCTGAGCGGGCTCGCCCTGGTCGAAGACAACAACAGCCCGTTTCGCCTCGGCCACTCCGGCGATGTCTTTATCCTCGTCAACCCGATCACCAGCCGCTTGCAAATCGTTACCGTCACCACCAATGACAAAGGCCAGTACCAGTACAAAAAACAGAACGACTTCATGCTCTCCCAAGACAAGTGGTTCCGCCCCATCGCCGCCCACTTTGGCCCCGACGGCTGCCTCTACGTCGTCGATTGGTATAACAAAATCATCTCCCACAACGAGGTCCCACGCGCACACCCCGATCGGGATAAAACCCGAGGCCGGATCTGGCGTATCCGCCACACCAGCCAGAAAGTCGTCACCCCACCAAATCTAACCAAGCTACCGAGCTCAAAAGTCGCCAGCTACCTTGGCGGCGACAACGCCCTCTTATCACGCCTCGCCTGGCACGAACTGGCCGACCGCAATGACGCCGCTGCCGCTACCAGCTTGGAACAAATCATCCTCGACTCCGGCGCCAGTGTTTCACGTCGCTGCGCCGCACTCTGGGCACTCGAAGGCATGAAAAAACTCAATGCCGCCACGCTCATCAATCTTGCCAAATCCAAAGACGTCTCACTGCGATACCAAGCCCTGCGCGCCGCCTCTGAACTCAGCCTCGATGAGAGTTCATTCCTGCTGATTGCTAAAAACTCGGATTTCAAATCCCACCGCCGAACCCGCGCCGCTCTGGCCAACGCAGTGCGCCACCACAAACACCCTACCCCAGCCATCATCGCTCTCG
>JARFPV010000703.1 GCA_029288115.1 Akkermansiaceae bacterium
TGTGCCGGCTCGATTGGTGCATCATCTTACCGTACCAATCTGGGTCGCATCTGTATGATGGTGCTGTTTTTTGTCTCAATGGTATTGTCCTGGCTTGCTCCGATGTGGGGCAGCTTTGCTCAGACTGAGAGCTGTGGCATCATTTACCATATCAACGCTCTGGCTTACTTTGTTTGCTACACCGTATTTGGTCTCGCGCTGGCTCGATCGCGCATTCGTCTCGTAGTGCATCAGTATGAGGTCAAGCCCAGCTGGATGGTGGTTGGCTTGCTGATTTTCACTCCGCTCGTGGTGTCGATGGCGACGGCGATGACGCTAGGTTTCGGTGGATTCGTTGGCCTGATCGGAATGGCACTGGTTGCGTGGTTTGCCGATAGTACCCCCAAGGCGCCAAAGTGGATGGCTGCCCCACAAATGAATATCCCTGGCGAAACCCCACCCCCGCCAATGCAGGGAACAAACAACCCGCCTCCGCCGAGTATGCCCCAATCACCAAACCCAATCGCCGTGGCTCCACCTCAGCTGACCGTGCCTGAAAACGCGGAAAATGGGCGCCCAGAAGCTGAAAATGACCGCCCTACAGCTGGAAACCCTTGATTTTACAAGGGAACTTCAAGATTGCATTTCACCCTGATATTGCATAAGATCAGCCCCGGAAGGGACGCAATCGCGTCCTTTCGCCGTCTCAGCCTTTTTGACCACCGGAATTACAGCATGGTCGCCAAACGTGGCTGATTACCAATCACCTGAAACTTTTTATGGGATTTATTGATGCCTTCAAGCGATGGCGCCTTGCCAGTAAGGGGATGTCATCGGGCAAAAAACGCCGCACCTCCACCGCCAGCGAGAATAAGGTGGTGGACTCGATGGAGCGCAGTGTCTGGATGAAACTACTCATTTATCCGATATTCACCGCGCTCGCCTGCCTGATTACCGCGTTTTATGTGTCTGGGGAGACCCTGTTCCATGGTCAGGGATTACGCCGTTCACTGATTTGCATGATCCTTGCGGCGTCAGTTATACTTTTTTACCACATCCGTAACTCCCTCAAGATAGGCAACGGTCAGGTCGTTCTCGTTTTTGGAGGAATTCTGGTGCACCTCACACTGCTGCGTGCGTCATGTTATTTGATCGACGTCAACGGTTGGGAAATGGATTACCGCCTGCTACTTCCACCGTTAGCATTTGCACCCATGGTGCATTCGGTTTTGCTTGGCCGTTACACCGGTGTTTTTTGTGCACTCAGTGTCAGTCTTTTTGGTTGCCTGCTCATGCCGGTTCAGGAAATTTTTCCATTCATGACCATGAGTTTGGTCGCCGGTTCAGTTGCTGTTGCTCTAACACGCACCGTACGCCGTAGAGGTAGTGTACTGCGCGCGGGTTTTTATGTGGGTATCGTCACTCTTCTTCTGGCGATGACTTTTGATAAGGTAAGCCTTGGCGTGTTAACGTCACAGAATGGATTCGCTTCTGAGGGTGTGAAAGTGCTTCTTATTCTTGTTTGCGGATTACTCACCGGGATGGTGGTGAGTGGACTTCTCCCCGCGCTCGAGAGCTTGTTCAAACTCACCACAAATATCAGCTGGCTGGAGATGAGCGACCTCAACCATAAGCTGCTGCGCAAACTTCAGCTGGAGGCACCAGGAACCTACCACCACAGTATGGTTGTCGCTACGCTCGCTGAGTCCGCAGCGGAAGAGGTTGGAGCCAACGCTTCGATGTGCCGTGTTTGTTCTTACTTCCATGACATCGGTAAATTAAAAAAACCGGAATATTTCATCGAGAACCAAGGCGACATCAATCCGCACGATTCACTCACGCCCACAATGAGTGCGATCATTATCATCGCACACGTGAAAGATGGTGTGGATATGGCGATTAAGCACAAACTGAACCCGAAAATTATCGAGGTGATCCGTGAGCATCACGGCGACTCATTGGTGCAGTATTTTTATCACAAGGCTCGTGAACAACGGCTGGATACGGAGCAAAAAATCGAAGAGGGGATCGAGAACAAAGAAGATCTTCCTGAAGTTGATGCCAAAAATTTCCGTTATCCCGGACCATGCCCGACAAGCCGCGAGAGTGGTATCATCAGTCTGGCTGACTGCGTTGAGAGTGCTTCACGTAGCATTAAGAAACCGACACCTCAGAAAATCCGTAATCTAATTCAGGAAATCGTTATGGACAGAGTGACCAGCGGTCAGCTCGATCAAAGTGAACTTACCATGGGTGACATCAAGAAGGTTTGCGACAGTTTTTCTGCGACTTTGCGGAGCATGATGCACACTCGGATAGACTATCCGAAAGACGATCAGGGAAACAGAAAAACTCATAATCCGTCTGCTGTGAAAAAGCAAAACGGCAACAACGGCACGAACAAGGAGCAGGCGAACGCGTTATCACGAGCGAGAGCATAGCACTGAGAAGCGACACATCCATGTCCGGAATACCAAAACTCGCGGTATATGATCACCAGCATGTGGTGAGCCTCGATCCCGGACTGATTTCAAAACTGGAAGCCGCCGCCGCCGCCGCCATGCCGATGGTTCTTGAACGGTGCAAACAACCTGAATCCCCACTGTCGCGTCTGGAGGAAGTCGAAGTTAGTTTGATTGATGACGCGACGATTGCGGATGTGCACCAGCGTTTCATGGACATTCCAGGTGCCACCGATGTGATCACCTTTGATCACGGTGAGATCCACATCAGCGTAGAGACGGCACAGCGTCATTCGGCGGAATATTTTCAAGAGTTTGAAGCTGAAGTCATGCTCTACATCCTGCACGGGCTTCTTCATCTCGCTGGTCATGAGGACGCCACCGATGAAGGCCACGCCACGATGGATATGCACCAAACCGAACTACTTAGTCAGGTGTGGCAGGGATAATGCCGGATTCAGTAATGACGCCGTTCATGAGTTGGTCGTGTGCGTCACATGCGATACGATCTAGCATTTGTATGTCCATACCGATGCCCCATGCCTCCGCGGTTGGCGATTTTTTGGTTAACGCACGATCGTAGTATCCACCGCCGTGTCCGAGTCGTGTCCCATCCTGGCCAAAAGCCAACCCGGGGCATAAAAACAAATCGATTTCCTCAATGTGCACCACTGGGTGCCGATCAGGCACGGGTTCTAAAATACCCCAGGTCCCGGGTGTCATGGTGTCTGGTGAGGCAACGATGTGAAATGATAGCTGTCTCTCAGCATGACATAGCGGGTAGGCCAGTTGAATGTTAGGGGTCAACAGATGCAGTGAGGATAGATCTACCTCCTTGCCATGTGCCGAAAAGACCGCGATGGTTTTCACGTTTTTGAAAAGATTTCCGCTGCCTGCTATATGCGAGCAAACTGTAGCCGAAATGGTTTCGATCTGATGGGGTGGGACGTTGTTCAAGAGTTCACGCACATGCGTGCGCAGATGCCTCTTCTCATTCAGGGTTATGTCCTCCTCAGCCATGTCTCCATGGAAGTCTATCGATCATGCTAGCGAAAGTAAAACTTTTGGATGAGAAGGTTTGCGGGGAGCGGTTTCAAAAATGCCGCTTGATAGGCGCGGAGAAATAACTGACAATATCGCGGATGACCTGCGTTCACCACATATGGATTCGGCTGATGATAGGAATCCTTCTTACCGGAGCGATCTCTGCTGCCCCCGAAGAACTGAAGGGGAAATACAAGAAGCCTGTAATCAATCAGCGACTTTTTGGCCAAGATCTCTCGATGGTGGGTAATGAGCGGGATGAATATGCCACGAATCTGGCTGCTTACGCTGTGAAACTCTTGCGCGACAAGGGAGGGGACCAAGAGTCGCTTGATTTTACCCGACAGATTCTCGGACTCGCACTGCACCTGTCACCTAGAAACAAAAAAAGCCTCGTGGCCAACGCCCAGCTCGCTCGCGGCATTATGCCTGAGTTGATTGCTGGTGACTACGACCCGGAAGTCTTCGCACGTCTATTGCTGACCCGTGGACAGCTTCTTGAAAAACGTGAAGGCGCAAGTAACGCGTTCGTTGCCCGCTATTTAATAGCTCTCGCAGCGACGATTGACCCGCGAAACGAAGACGCGGTTTACGAGTCGGAAATACGCCGCATCGACCATGGGGACATCTCGTGGGCAAAACTTACTGATGCAAAGTAAAGCACCCGGGCAGGTAGATAAATAGGAAGTACATCGGTTTGCTACAAAGGATTGTGGCACCAATTGCGCGCTTGCGCTGCCCCCATCGGCGTGGCAAACTCCTGCTCCTGCGGTGTCATGAAAATATTCAGTCACATACTCGTTTTTCCCACTCTCGTCATGCTTCTTGGCGCGTGTGCTAGCGAGCAGACAGTGACCAAGGAGCAAGTCAGGACTGACTGGCGCGGTCGGCCGGAAGCTTTTTCAGTCGGCAAGGACAAGGATGGCAATCCGGTGATGAAGTCGGACCGCCGCAGCTCGCTTGAGGGTAAACGCAGCAATATCGCAGGAAGCCGTGATTTCAACGGCCAGGACTACACTAAAAAATCCTATCGCAAGAAACGTTGGTTCGGGAGTTCACTGTTTGGAAAAAAAGAATATCAGGGAAACACAGATGCCAGTCGCTTCAAGCGAGAGCCGTGGTTTGTGCAGAAACAGGCAAGTGCGAGCGGTCAGAAAGCACGTGCCGATGGCAAATCATTTGCGGTGAATCCCTTTAGCACAGCTTCTGCCAGGGAACAGGGTGGTAGACGCATCAGCAGACCCGCCGATGCCGAAACCGAAGTTCGGCGGCGTGTCTTCATGCAGCCTGACATCACCCACTGGAAAAAGCAGCAGGGAGTGACGGTCAAGGACACCAACAAAATGCTCGGGCGATAGGCCATAGTAAAAGCATTGTTTTGAAATTTGAGGCGTGCCCGCGTAGTATACACTGCCGTGATAAATCCATCACCTGAAGGCACCTACAATTTATGAAATTCAATCAACTATTTAGCCCTGTCGCTGTCGTCTGTCTCATCGCCGGCCCGCTCGCGGCCAATGAGCTGCAGAAGCAATTCGAACCGCAAAAGAAATGGAACTATTTTGGGGGACTCAAGCACAACGGACGTGAGCTCAATGTAGTGAGTAAAGGCGACAATATGGTCGCCAACATCACTCCTGCAGGAAAGCTCGAGAAGGCCGATTTCCTGCGCACCAAGGAGAAATTCCAGGATGTGCACATGAAGCTCGAGTTCATGCTTCCCAAAGGATCGAACTCGGGCGCGTATTTCATGGGACGCTATGAAATTCAGATTCTCGACAGCTTTGGCCGGAAAAAATTCGGATCGGGTGATTTGGGTGGTCTTTATCAGAGGTGGGATGAAAACCGTAACCCGAAAGGATTTGAGGGTGTGAAACCCAGGGTTAATGCTGCCAAAGCCCCCGGTGAATGGCAGACGATGGAAGTCATTTTCCGAGCCCCAAGGTTTGCCAAGGACGGTAGCAAGACACACCATGCCAAGTTTATCAAAGTCCTGATCAACGGTCAGTTGGTTCATGAAAATCAGGTTGCCAAGGGGCCAACACGCTCGTCAAAATTTGGAGATGAGACAGGAGCGGCCGAGGCCATCTACTTTCAGGGAGACCATGGTCCTGTGGCAATCCGTAAGATCGAGTTAAAAAGGCTCAAGCTCAGCACCGATGGTGAGACCCCTCTCGCCGGTGCGGAGGCTGCACCGCTCGATAATAAAGGGCGGCCACTGATGAATGCCGTGGCGTATGGTGAGGAGCTGTTTAAGGCCAAAGGTTGTGTGGAGTGCCACAGCACGATGGCTGATGAGGTGAAGACTGGGCCATCGATATTCGGAGTGTTTACATCCAAGACCAGACAGGTGAAAGTGCTCGAAGCAGACGAAGGACACAAGAAAACGCTCCCGGCAGATCTTGAATACCTTAAGTTTTCCCTTCGCAGGCCTCTGGAGGCATTGGCGCTAAAGCCAGACGGCACGCCACATCTGCCCATCATGCCGGCCTACAATTTCAAGCTGTTGAGCGATGAGGAGGTGAGTGCGATCTACAGTTATTTACTGACATTGAACCCCGCGACAGATGCCGGTCCTCCCGTTCTTTGGAAAAAGAAGCCTAATCCCAAGTATGAGTTGGAGAAGGACCCGATCACCAAATGGGTCAAGGATTTCCCAAGACTTGAGCGTGTTGACATGGGAGAGCATATATCAGCACGGGCCTATCACGTTGGTCTTCCCGGTGACGTGAACTACAGTTTTGACCCACGCAACATGGCCATCGCCCAGATCTGGGACGGGCCGTTCATGCGCAAAAGAGACCAGGTGGGCAGAGGCAAGGGTGGTGCCGATAAAGGCTTCAAACACAGGGACTACGGCATCGGAAACCTGTTCCAGCCATACGATGCGAAGGGCGAACTGGTTGACCTGACCTTTGCGTCACCCGCAAGAATGTTTGATGGCAAGCAATCTGCTGAGTTCCTTGGCGACAAATCGGACTTCCTTGCCGTTACCCGTGCGTTTCCGGCCAAGTTTCTCGGAGCAGAAACGCCCAAACGGAAAGTGCCCACGTTCAGCTATTCGGTTGGGAGTAATAAAATCTCCCTCGAGGTAGGAATCACCAAGTCCTTGCTGCTTCAGGCGAAATTTGACTTCAGCCTGAAGACTGAGCAGCAGTTTGTAATCCCGAATCAAAAGCTCAAGGACATCAAGGTGTCACTCGGCAAGCTCATTGATGGGAAGTGGATCGTGCCGGCAGGAAAACACCAGTCGGTCAGCTTTACGGCATCCTTACCAAAGCTGGCGGGAAGCTTATATCCATCGGAGATCAGTGCCAAGGAATCCTACGCACCTCAGAACCTGGTCTGGCAGTCTTCCGAGAAAAAGGCAAACCTGCACCCAGGTTATCGAATCGAAGACGGTACTGCACCTACAGATCCATTCGGTCGACCCTTGGTATTCGAGGCGCTGGGCATTGAGTTCCATAAGGGTGATGCATATGTTTCAACGCGAACGGCGGGAATCTGGAAGGTTGTCGACGGTAAGTGGCACCTTTTCGCGGAGGGTGCCTATGAGTCAATTGGGCTGGTCGTGAACTCTGCAAAAGATGTCGTCATTGGGGAAAAGGCAGGCCTTACCCGCTTGATCGATAACGATGGCGACCACTGGGCTGAGAAACGCGAGAACGTCACCGATAAGTTCCGTTTCAACGGTGACTATCACGAATACTTGCATGGACCGATCAAACAGAATGGAAACTATCTGTTCAGCCTGAATCTCGGTCATGAGGTCAAGGGTATGTATAAGGCGAACGGCGTTTGGATGGGCACCGTCGGTGGCCTGCGTGGCTGGATGCTGAGTTCCGATGAAAACGGCGACACTCAAATGTTCGCCAGCGGATTCCGCAGCCCTGCCGGCTTGGCGTTGTCGCCTGAAAATGAAATTATCTACACAGAGAACCAGGGGGAATACGTGGGCACCTCGAAAGTTTTCAAAGTAAAAAAAGGTGGCTTTCATGGAAACCCGAACGGTCTGATCGACATCCCCGGGAAAAATATCAACAGCCCCGATGTCAAGTGGGATGCCGTCAAGGACACACGTGAGCTTCCCATCCTGCTGTTGCCGCATGGGGAGGTGATGAATGCACCTGGATCACCAGAGTTTTTGACGGATAAAATCACATTCGGTCCATTCCAAGGGCAAATGTTCCTAGGCGACCAGCTGCAATCCAATATTTACCGCATCGACACCCAGGTGGTTGATGGGCAGGAGCAGGCAGTGACGATCCCCTTTGCTGAAGGGTTGAAATCAGGTGCCATGCGTCTTAGGTTCGATCC
>JARFPV010000704.1 GCA_029288115.1 Akkermansiaceae bacterium
GCCGGTGATGACGTGGAACGTCCTGCGGACCAACACCTCGCGGGATGCCTGGCTGACCGGGGTGAGCTGCTTGTTTTTTAAGTTGGTGCTGATCAGGTCGTCAATGGACCGTTGATCAGCCGCAGGCATTTTGAACGCCCAATGCTTAGCCAGTGGAGTGACTTTTTCTGGACGCTTTGAATTCTCAAACCCCCAGGTCGGAGTTGTGAGAGCAAGCATGGCTGCGAATGCGGAACGCATGCGCATATTACGGTGCAGAAGCTGCTTTTTTTCAATGCAGACTCGGTGGGGCAAGAAGAGGCGTAGGGGTGGTGATTGCAGTGAAAGTAGGACAAGTTTTCAACTTGTCGTCAGGATATGTGTATATAGCAGGCTGGGATTGATTATTCCATGGGTTGCCGACAAGTTGAAAACTTGTCCTACTTTAAGCAAAACCATCTGGGAGATCGCTTCCGCTGGATTACTTCTTATTTTTCCCTTTGCCTTTTCTTGTGTTGCCGGGAGCTTTGGGATCGAAATTGGCGTTTTGTTTGGTTGGGATCCACGCCTTGGTATCGGCCTGCCATTTCTTGAGTTCAGCGAACAAGGCGGCGGCTTTTTCCGGGTGTTCTTTGGAGAGGTCTTTGGATTCGCCGATGTCTTTGTCGACGTTGTAGAGTCGGATGGAGTTGTCCTCGAAGAGGTGCATAAGTTTCCACGGGCCGCGGGTAATCATGCTGGACGGGACGGCGCGCCAGTAGGGTCGGTCGGTGCCGGCGACGTTATGGACTTGTCCATCGGGGTTGTAGGCGGAGAGGTAGAGCGGGTAGTGCCAGAAGATGGAACGCTCCGGGATGGATTTGCCGTGGAGGAGAGGCACGATGGATGTGCCGTCGACCGGTTGTTGGGTGGGGAGTTTGGCACCGGCGAGTTCGGCGAATGTGGGCATGAAATCGACGCTGGTGATTGGGGTGTTGTTTTCGCTGCCTGGGGCGATGACACTTGGCCATGCCATGCAGGTGGGGACGCGCACGCCGCCTTCGTAGAATGCGCCTTTCTGTCCTTTGAGGGGTTTGTTAGAAGTGATGGAGTGGCCGCCGTTATCGGAGGTGAAGATGACCAGGGTGTTTTTCTCCAGGCCGAGTTCCTTCAGGGTGGCGGTGACTCTGCCGACGCTGATATCGACGGCTTCGATCATGGCGGAGTAGACAGGGCTCCACTGGCGATCCCATTTTTTGGAGTCGAGTTTCTTCTGGTATTTGGCGGTGACGTCTTTGCGGGCCCGGATCGGGGTGTGGACGTCCCAGTGGGTGAGGTAGAGGAAGAAGGGTTTGTCCTTGTTGTCCTTGATGAATTTGCAGCTGGCGTCGGTGAGCCATTCGTGGACGTCGACGTTGCCGTAGTAGCTTTTTCCGGATGTATCGCCCTTGCCATTTTGGTCGCTGATATCGAACCCCTGGGTGTCCGGGCCGACGTGCCATTTGCCGAAGCGGGCGGTGGTGTAGCCGGCGGTTTTGAGGACTTCGGCGATGGAGGTGACGGAGGGGTCTAGGGTGGTTTTGGTTTTCTCTTGTTTGTCACCTTGGCTGGGGACGTCGAGTTTCATCCATGCTTTTTTGCCTTTGGCTTTGCCGCCGGGTGTCCAGATTTTGGTGCGTGGGGTGTACATGCCGGAGACCAGGCAGGCACGGGTGGGCAGGCAGTTGGGGCCGCCGGAGTAGGCGCGGTTGTACTTCATGCCCGACTTGCAGAGCTTGTCGATGTTCGGAGTTTCGTAGAACTTGGTACCATTGAACCCGGTGTCGGCCCAGGCGAGATCATCGGCCATGATGAAGACGATGTTTGGTTTGGTTGATGAATCAGCAGCCGATACGGCGAGTTGAGCCACTGAGATGATGAAGCAGAAGATGAAAAGTGATTTCATGGGTCGATGATGGTGGTGATGATGAGAAATACGAAGATTTTTTTTTGGGATTTCATCTTCGTGCTTGGCAGGGAGAGCGATAAGTGAGGAAATCCGGGTATGGAACATCACGTGTATTTTTGGCTGAAGGAAGAAAAGAAGAACGAGGCTGACCGGGCTGCCTTTGAGAATGGCTTGGACGCTCTCATGAAGATTGAGACAATCGCGTCTGGGGTGTGGGGTGTGCCATCGGATACCCCCGAGCGCCCGGTCACGGACAAGAGCTTTGACTATGCAATATCACTGAAGTTCGATAGCGTGGAGCAGCACAATATTTATCAGGAGCATCCTGAGCATCACGTTTTTGTGGAGTCCTTCCTCGACTACTGGCAGGAAGTGAAGGTGATGGATATGGGGTAAGGCGAAGCAGGCCGAGTGGTAAACTTGGCGGCAGGATGAGGGATGTCGGTGTTAGGTGTGCTAGTAGGATATGAATACTTATGAAGCTAGTGGGTGAGATGGATTCTGAGGAACTTGGTTTCTAGTTCGTTTTCTCCTACTGTGATGGTTGCTGGGAAAAGAACATATACGGCTTCGATGTCACCTGAGCTGCTAGCGGATGTGAGGCGCACTGGGGTGGCATCGTGTGGGACCCAGGTGGCAAGGTCATGGCTAAGTTGGACAGTGTATGTCAGTCCGGCGGCGAGGTAGTTTTTGCGTCGGCCAAAGACGGCTCGATAGATGGGGCTGCTTGGTGTGCCAGTATTTTCTAGGATCGGCTGACCAGGTGCGGTTACGTCTCCATTTTCAACATAACTGATACCATAGTTTAGGGGTTTGGTGGGGTCGGTGCCAAATGCGTATTCTTGGAGGTTGTCGAAAATATCGCCATCGGGGTTTTGATTGATGTTGTTATCGGTGAAGGTGTTTTCAAAACCGCCGCTGCTTGCCCAGGTGTCGTAGAGTGACTGGAAGTCACGAATGATGAAGCTGGCGATGTACTGGTCGTCAGTGAGTTCTCCGGCGCTGCCATCTCCGTCTTGGTCGAGGTCATAGCCGTCGATGTCAGGGATGAGGGGATTCAGGGTGAGAGTGTAGTCACCTGCGGATGTTTGGCTTTGGAAATCGATACGCAGTGTGGTGCTGGAAATCCAGGAATATCCGGATGCTGTGATGCTACCGGTTGGTCCGATGATTGAGGCGATATCGGCAAGGCTGAAACCTCCGGTGTCCATTGGGTTGGAGAACTCGATATGGATGGATGATTGGGCACCGGTGACGACTCCAGAGGGGGTGTGGTTAATGATTTTAGGGGCGGGCAGGGGGGCTGGAG
>JARFPV010000002.1 GCA_029288115.1 Akkermansiaceae bacterium
GTGGTGGAGATCAACCGTGGTGGCCAAGCAACATATCATGGTCCGGGCCAACTCACAGGATACCCGATCGTGGATTTGCGACCACTTGGCAAAGACCTCCATGTTTACGTACGCAATCTCGAGCAAGCACTCATACTCACATGTGCCGAATTCGGAGTGAAGGCGGAACAGCGCGAAGGCCTCACCGGTGTCTGGGTTGAGACACGCAAGCTGGCATCGATTGGTGTGGGTGTTAGAAAATGGATTGCCATGCATGGATATGCCATCAACATCACCCAAGAGAGTTTGATTGGCTTTCAATCAATCACTCCCTGCGGGTTGGACGGCGTCACCATGACCACTCTTGAGAACGAATGCGGTCATGATGTCAGCGTGGAAGAATTTGCCACTCAATGTGCAGCCCACCTGAAACAGGTATTGGAAACGATGGAGCACCGTCAGGCCACTTAGCTCGCAGGCGTCACCGCATCAGCTTCGGCCACGGTCTTATCAGAAGAATCTTCATCCGCGTCTTTCTGGGCTTTTGCTGACTCCTCGATGATCTTGCGTTCCTGCTCATCATTACGGTTTTTCCCCTGTCTAATCGCGACTCCGAGCCAGCGGAGCTCGTAGCTGTTGTCCAAGGCGACTTTCACCATCATGGTAAGCGGCACCGCAAGCAACATTCCCACCGGTCCCCAGATGAATCCCCAGAACAACACCGAGACGACCACCACAACGGTGGACATTCCAAAGCGACGACCGAGGAGGGCAGGTTCCATGAAGTTACCCAGGAATCCATTGATGATCAGGTATCCACACGCCACAGCAACGGCATGTTTCACATCGTGCATGAGTAAGGCAAGAATCACGGGAGGGATACCGGCAATAATTGAACCAACAGCAGGAATATAGTTCAGCGCGAAAGCAAGAATACCCCAGAGGAGAGGAAAATCCACTCCTGCCGCCCAACAGAGAAGACCGGCAAGACCACCCGTGGCGATACTGATCATTGTCTTGATACCCAGGTATTTCTGGATGTCGCGGGTAGCACTGAGCATACGCTGAAGGTTTGGTCCCTTGGCTTCCATGATCGACTCAAAACGCCTCGCAAACATGCGCGCCTCACTGAGCATAAATACGAGTAGGATCAGTACGATAAATGAACTTTTGAGCATATCCAGCACCCCACCTAACAAATGGGTGATGTTCTGCTTGAAAAAGTCTCCGATTTCCTCCGCAGTGAGTAGTTTCTTGATATCCTCTTGCGCGCCCTCGAACTGCCACTCCTCGAGCTTGGCTCCACCATTCAGTGCAACCTCATAAATCCTTTTACCATAATCCTGCAGCCGTTCACCTTCAGACAGGTCATTGATGAGCAGAACCCCGACAACCATAATTCCGGACAGGAAAGCAAACACGACAAGCACGGTGAGCAGCACTGAGAGGAACCGAGGCACCTTGTGCTCACGCAACCAGTTCGTGATCGGGAAACTCACCGCCGCGATGAAGAATGCCAACGCTACCGGGATAAAAAAGTCCCTGGCAAAGTACAAACCCGTAAACACCAGCACCGAGGAGGCGAGGAGTAGCATGACTTTGTAGGCTTCGGCAGGTTTTGGACGCACGAGAATGAGTGATTAAAATGAGGTAAGTTCAGGGAGAATACGAAACATCAGCACCGAATAGGTCTTCTCACGACCACGTGGTCATCAGCGCTGTTGTTAGAATTAACCCATCTATTACAGTAGGCGTGTTCGATCTTACACGTTATAAGACGCGCAGGCAATGGAATCATTCGATTTATTGAAAAAAAATGAATCTCAGAAACTCTCCCAGTCTTAGCATCGTCGTTCCGGTTCTTGATGAGTCGGAAAATCTTGAGCGATGCCTGGCGTCACTGCCAGAGGACTCGGGCGTTCAGGTGATTGTTACCGATGGAGGAAGCACTGACGACAGTGTGGAAATCGCGACTCGGTCAGGAGTTCAGGTAGTCTCCTCCACTCGTGGGCGTGCAATCCAGATGAATGCCGGGGCAAAAGTGGCAACGGGCGAGGTCTTGCTTTTCCTGCACGCTGACACTCAACTCCCGGTAAATGCCGCTGAGTCGATCCGACAAGCCATTGCAAACGAATTTGCCGTGGGGTGCTTTGAGCGTGTGTTTGATTCTAACTCCCCCCTTCTCCGGATGACTTCCCGGTGGGCTGGCTGGCGGGCCCGTAAATTTTTTCTCGCATATGGTGACCAGGCGATCTTCATCAGGCGTGATCTATTTGAAGAACTCGATGGCTATCGTGAAATAACGCGTTTCGAAGATGTAGATCTCTCACTCCGGGCGAGAAAGCTGGGACGCTGGACTGTTTTACCTGGCCCCATTACCACCGACGCTCGCAGGTTTGGCAAGTCACCACTCATG
>JARFPV010000008.1 GCA_029288115.1 Akkermansiaceae bacterium
TAAGGGTGTCAGCTGCATGGACTGCCACGATCCTCACACAACCAAGCTGAAACTGCCGCTCGCTAACAACACACTCTGCATGTCCTGCCACGCAGGGGGCAGCAATGGACGCATCGAAGGAGCTACAATTATTGATCCGTCCACACACACGCACCACTTTGGAAAAGGTAAGCACAACGACGTTGGCTCCGGTCATTCGTGTGTCGATTGCCATATGACACACACAACCTACATGGGCCGCGACCCACGGCGCGACCACGGATTCCACGTCCCCGACCCCAGTTTATCGAAGGAACTCGGCACACCGAATGCGTGCAACAAATGCCACACCGACAAGGATACAGACTGGGCGATCAAGTGGACCAAGGATTGGTATGGCGAAAAAATGAATACACCTGAGCGTAAGCGACAGCGTGCCCGGACTCGAGCCATTGCCAACGCCTACTCCGGCGATCCACGTGCCATCGACAAGCTACTCGAAGCCCACAAGAACGAGCAGAACCCATATTGGCAGTCAACATTGTTGCAGATCATGCAGCCTTGGGCAAATGACCCGCGTGTTCAGCAGCTCGCACGTGCTGGTGTCCATAGCAAGGAATCACTCGTGCGTGCATCCGCGTGTGTTTTGTTAGAATTCAGCCAAGGTAACGGTCCATGGCTTGAACCCATGCTTCAGGATCCTGTGAAGGAAGTCCGTATGGCAGCATCCTGGGCATGGAGGCGCAATATTTCATCACGCTCGGAGGTCTACAAAAAACTCGCCGATACCATACGTTTTGGTGCGGACCAGCCGGCTGGAGCGCTGCGGCTGGCGCAGCTTGCCAATGACGCAAACGATCTGAAAAAAGCCGAAAAATGGGCAAAACGAGCCATGGAGCTTGATAAAACATCACCAGGGACCCACGAGTTTTACGCCATATTGTTAGGCCGCATGGAACGCCCGAAGGAAGCACTCGCCCAACTTGAGATCGCACGCAAGCTTGCACCTGATAACGCCCGCTACCCCTATCTCATGGCACTGACCTACGCAGAGTTAGGCCAAAAGGACAAAACGGAAGAGCTTCTGCGTGTATCACTCAAAGCCGATCCCACCAACCCGCGTGCATGGTATAATTTGGGACTTCTGGTTGCTGAACAAAACAAACTCAATGAAGCCATCGACTGCATCCGCAGAGCTGAGCGGCTTGATCAAAACAATGCAGATTACCCATATGCGCGCGCTACTCTGCACCTACGTAAAGGGCAAAAAATGGAAGCCTTTGAGGCATGCCGCACCGTACTAGGAATCGACAGAAATCATCGCAATGCCATGCAGTTGCTGAGGCAGATCGGCAATCCGCAGCAAAGATAGGTATGGGCGAGGATCTCAAAGCCAACAGTTTAGCGCACCAACTTCGTTACTGGACGTTGCACTGTAGCCTTACTGCGCTACCTAGTTTTTGCCTCGCGTTGATCTACTTCAACTCTCCACTCAACATCCTCGCCATGCTTGCGGGAATCGCTACATTCATCATGGGCTTCACCGCAATCACCACCACGCCATTCTATGATAAACTCCATGAAGGCATCGTTGGTAGGTCGATCCGACTAGGCACTCGCATCCGGATGATCATCTCTCTTATTGGGCTACCATTTCTAATTCCCATGATCGGCCAGAATATGGGCCAAGGCTCCATTCCTTCCATCTCTATTTTATTCACAGCAGATTTCTGGTTTGGTTATGCAGCATTAATCATCACGGCCACGGTCGGACAAGCGCTCGGTAGCGGCTACAACAGAATCGGGTCGAGTAGTTTCGAAGCGGATTTTTTCTTCACTTATTTCACCACAATCGTCGAAGGGCTGCTCATATCAGTTTCTCTGGTATCAATTGCCTTCTTCGCACTGATCGTTCTCAACGCAAAACAAAGACGACGAATTCATCAGCAGGCTCCAACGCCACCTGAAAATATGACATAGCGAGGCAGGTTTAGCCATACGCTATTGCACCCTGATACTCACCGACTTTCCGTGGGCATCGAGACCCTCGACACGGGCAAAAGTTTCCACCGTGGGCAACGATTTTTTCACCGCTTTCTGATCCATACGCACGATGCTTGCGCGGCGCTGGAACTGGTCGGCACGCAGGCCGGAGAAGGATTTTCCAGACCCACCGGTGGGAAGCGTGTGGCTTGGGCCAGCAACAAAGTCACCAACGGCGACAGCCGCTAGCGGGCCAACGTAAATCGCACCCGCATTGCGGATTTCATCCAGCCACTTGTCTTCGTCTTCAACAACGAGTGACAAGTGCTCCGGGGCAAAATCATTACAAATGTCCACCGCCTCCTGTAGCGTCTTGGTAAGCAGACAGAATGTTCCTTTTTTTAACACCTCACGGATGTATTTCTCACGGCTCAGTGCGGGGGCTTGTTTTTCGATTTCCTTCTGCACCTGACCTAACAGCCGTTTTGAGTTGGTTGCGAATCCAACCACGCTATCGCCAGCGTGTTCAGCTTGCGCTAGCATATCTGCGGCGATGAATTTCGGGTTCGCTGACTTATCAGCAACGATGAGCACCTCACTCGGCCCGGGCAGAAGATCAATGCTAACAGCACCAACGAGTTGACGTTTGGCCTCGACTACAAAAACATTACCTGGCCCGAAGATTTTTTCGACCGGTGCCACTGTCTTGGTTCCCAGAGCCATCGCTGCAATAGCCTGTGCTCCACCAACTTTAACAACTTCCGTGGCACCACTCTCAACAAGTGCATACAGAAGTGCCGGGTTGATTTTTCCATCCTTCCCCGCGGGTGTGGCTGCAATAATCTCGGGGACCTCAGCGGCCTGAGCGAACGCTGCAGTCATCAGTGCGGAAGATACCAGCGGAGCTTTTCCTCCGGGGACATAAACCCCCACACGATCGTAAGGCGTGAAGCGCTCACCCACTTCAACACCCTCACGGTTCTTGGCTTTCCAGTTCTTGCGCATACTCCGCTTCGCAAACGCGTGAATATTCCGCTTACTGGCAGCAACCGCTTTCTTTACATCGTCATCAACCGCCGCATAGGCCTCGTCAATTTCCTTTTGACTGACAAACAACGACTTCGAAGTGAGCTTCAGCCCGTCAAATTTTTGCGTGTATTCAAAAACTGCCGCGTTCCCTCGCTTCTGCACATCAGCAATGATCGAGGACACAATACCCTCCACCTTGATACCAGCAGCACCGGGAACCGCACGGCGATTGAGTTTTTTGACGAATCGAGCGTATCCCGCGTCCTTGTAGCTGAGCACTTTCATGGCTCAGCGCATACACTCTGAATTCGTGTTCTGCAAGCGCAGGCTAATCACGATCTGTTTCCGGTTTGCAGACTTTCTCTTTTTTACCGCTTTCCTAGCTTAGCTGATCACATTCCTCATCCGTCATGGTGAAGACCAGAAGCACATCGCCTATTTCCAACTCCATACCATTGGTCAATGTGATATCCGAGACTCGTTCGCCGTTGTGTTTGATACCATTGGTAGCACCATTATTAAACATGATGTAGCCTGACTCCCGGCGCTCGATCAGACAATGCACCTTCGAAACGGACCGATGCGAGATAGGAATATCATTTCTACTGCTACGGCCAATGAGTAGCTTCGTCCGTTTAAGATCAAATTGGTAAGCTTGGCTTGTTTCCCCAGGCTCGGTGATACTAATTCTAGGCATGGTATTCAGGTGAGGGTAAATGTTTATTAAATACTACGGGTTACTTAACAGCTTTCGCCCCATGAATCAATCATGTAAAGATAATGATCTCAGTTAGGTTTCCTATCCTCAATGCAGCTGTGCCGATTCGTAGGAGTAAACTCAAAATCCTGACTAGACACCAATGATAGATTTCTTGAGTGGAATATGATAAGGACAGGGTGCTCATCGTGGGTGGCGGAATCATCGGGCTTTGCTCCGCTTACCATTTACTGATGGCAGGGCGACCCGTCACCATCATCGACACCCCGAAATCCGAGTATACATCATGTTCCTTTGGGAACGCCGGCATGGTCGTGCCCAGTCACTTTGTTCCCCTTGCCGCGCCTGGCATGGTTAGCAAGGGGCTGAAAATGCTCGCCAACCCAGAGGGGCCATTTTACATCCGACCACGAATCAATATGGAGCTAACACGTTGGTGCAAGCTGTTTATGAAACACTGCACAACGCAGCACACCATGGACAGCCGCGAGCTACTGCGTGATATGAATTTTGAAAGCCGCAGGCTTTTTCTTGAAATGGCAGGTGACGTCGGCGTGCCGATTGTCCAACGTGGTTTACTTAGCCTTTGCCTAACAGATAAAGCGCTGCATGAAGAGGCAGAGGTAGCTGCCATGGCAAACAAAATAGGTGTTGTCGCCGAACTTTGCGGACCGGACCGTCTCTCCGAGCTCGATCCGGATATTGAAATGTCCGCGTGTGGCGGCATCTGGTTCAAGCAGGACTGTCACATGCATCCCGGTGATTTCATGAACGGCTTGCGTAGTAAAGTCTTAGACATGGGCGCCGAACTGATCTCCGGCACCGAGGTGACGGCCCTTGTCAAAGGCAGCAACGCGACCGTTCAACTTGAAGGAATCAACACACCGCCTGGTTTACAAATCGTTCTCGCATGCGGTGCATGGTCGTCCGAGCTCATGACGTCCCTTGGCCTGCGCATGCCGATGCAGGCAGGAAAGGGATACTCACTCACCGTACAAGAACCTCGTCAGCAACCCAAGCTCTGCTCCCTTCTCGCAGAAGCAAAGGTGGCCGTCACCCCGATGAATGATCAATTGCGTTTTGCGGGCACGATGGAAATC
>JARFPV010000057.1 GCA_029288115.1 Akkermansiaceae bacterium
CATGAGTGATTCGTAAGCAGCCTTGAATTTCTGGTTTTTGACAAATCCTGTTTTGTCCTCTGGGTCAAGTTTGCTGATCTGATCGATAATATGCTGGTAGTGGTTGAGTTGGGTTTCAGGGAGCTCTTTTAACACCTTAACCAATGCTTCGGCCTTGGCGCCACCATCCAGCTTGGACGCAGCCTCGAGTGCATTGTCGCGGTTTGTGCGTTTTGACTGCAGCTCATCCAGATGTTTGAGATATTGCTCAGGGCCGCCGTCCCTGAAACCAGTCTGGCCGTAGGGAAGCCCTTTGGCGTCTACCAGTAAAATCGTGGGGTATCCCTTGATGTTATACTTTTTTTGGAGTTCCTGGTTCTGTTTTTGGGTTTCTTCGCTGAGCTTTGACTTGTCACGTGGGAAATCCAATTCGACGAGGACGAATTTTGCGGATGCCGCTTTCTTGAATTCATCTTTGCTAAGAATATTTGAAGTGAGTGCCTTGCATGGCGGGCACCAGTCAGAGCCAGTGAAATCAAGAAGAAGATCCTTATTCTCTTTGGCTGCCTTTTTCTTGGCTGCTTCAAAATCGGTCATCCATCCTTCTCCGCCAGCAGTGGAGAAGGATGCCGTCATGGCCAGTGCGAGGCTGGCGAGTAGTGTTTGTTTCATAATGGTATGGCTATTAATGAGCCTTCAATTTACGTGGACAATAATATTATTGCCCATACACAGCATAAACGTAGCCGGTGGGTAGACTTGTGTGAAAAATATCCAAGACTGCAGCTTTTGGATTGAGTTGGTGGTGAGCCAATGCAGGATGTCCCTGATGGCATTTACTGTGGATAAAGCCTATGATCTGATTGAGTCGGCTCACGAGCGCGGCAGGCTTGCTCACGCGTTTCTACTTACGGGAGAGGCCGGCAGTGGAAAGTCTGCTTTGGCAGCGAAAATCATCTCGCTCGTTAATCCGGTTCAAGCGGATACTGGAGCGAATCTGTTTGGTGAAGTTGAAGAGCCTGTCGAAAAATCACTCGACGAACTCGAAGGTGAATTGGTGCGCATTGTCAGACCAAGATCGAAATCCCGCAAGATATCCATTGATGACATGCGTGCATTGGAACAAGCGTTCCACGTTGCGTCAGCTCCGGGTAAATGGAAAGTTGGTGTGATCTTGCATGCCGACCGCATGGGGATCGAGGCCGAGAATGCTTTTCTCAAAACCTTGGAAGAGCCACCGCCGGATAGCTTGCTATTGCTGTTGAGTGATGCTCCCGAGCTGTTACTGCCCACCATCCTTTCACGATGTGTGCGTCTGCCTCTGATGACAGCTGCCGGAAAACGTGAAACAGGAATTTGTGGTCAGGAAATGCTCGATGCGCTCACGCGTCATACCCGTAATGGTTTTGGCAACATATCCACCGCGCTGACCTTGCGAGCATGCTTCAGTCAAATCCTCGCAATGAAGAAGACTGAAATCAGTAAGGCAAACGACCTCGCATTCAGGGAGGAGAGCAAAAAATATAAAAACACAACGGACAGTGATGCATGGCTCAAGGATCGTGAATTTTTTTACACCGCGCACACCGAAGCCGAGTATCTTAATGAACGTAGCAAAGTCTTGGAGTGTATAATCTCATGGATGGGTGATGTGATCAGGCAGAAGTGTGGAGTCGTCGAGCTGGATCTTCCTGATGCACATGCCAGCACGTCCAATGTGGCTAAAGCACATGATCTGCCAGAGTTGCTTCAGAGAATTGACGCTCTGGAAGAGCTTCGCGCCAATCTCGAAACCAACGCTCAGGAGCAGCTTGCACTCGAGGTCGCCTTCCTCAAGGCATTTGGTTAACTCCGTCCTGAGCGCAGTGTAAGGATGGCCACTTCTGGAGCACATGCGAATCGAACGCGATGACCGACGGTTCCAAGACCGCGGCTAACGAAGATACGTGAATCATCTTTTTGGTATTCGCCATGGATATAGTTTTCTCCGTAACGAACTTTTACCGGTGCGTATCCGACCAGCGGCACTCGACACTGTCCGCCATGAGTGTGTCCGGAAAGTTGTAAATCCACCCGATGGTTTTGGCGTAAGGAGTCAAATACATCAGGCTCGTGCACTAGAGCAATGACGGGTTCTCCACTGTGGCCACGGTAGCACGCTGGGCTATCGACGGTGCCTGACCAGATGGAATCGGTTCCTGTGATATAGACATTTTCCCCATTGATTTTGATCGATGTGCCTTGGTTGACGAGAAACTCTAATCCTGTCTCTCGAAATCCTTTTTTGAAATAGGACACGCTACCATACCAGCCATCGTGATTCCCCATGACACCGTAAATACCATGTTTGGCGCGGAGTTTTCCTAATAATTCCATCAGAGGTGCAAACACCCCGGTCGTATGGGTGATGTAGTCACCAGTTAAGGCGATGATGTCCGCGTTTGCTGCGTTGGTGATTTTGACTGCTTCTGAAATCAACTCTTCTTGTGAATCTGGTTGATAATGGAAGTCCGTGAGCTGTGCAATGATCAGGCCGTCGAGCGACTTTGGTAGATGTGGCAGTAAGATGTCCTGACGTGTTACAGACAGGCGGTCAGGTTCTATCCAATACGCATATCCGTATGAGGAAAGGGCTCCGATTAGTCCCGTCCGGATGAAATTTCTGCGGCTAAATAGTCTGTGTGTTTGGGTGTTCATATCAATTTCTACAAGCTTCGTGCCGTGAGGAATCAAACTTGTTCCAGATGAAGCCTTGATGAACGATAGATGAAAAATTCGGAACTCTGGGGCCAATGTCTCCCTGTAACGCTCTTCTCTCTCGACATTACAACGCCCGGAGTGTTCGATTTTGTCTATGAACGAAACGGACCCTAACCCGAGTGGGCGTATCACCATTCCTCAGTATGCGATGGCACTGGCACACGTCGCGAGTTTGAGATCAGAAGATCCGTTTCGCAAGGTGGGTGCCGCAGCACTTGATTTTGACAATCGAGTGATCGGCACCGCTTACAATGGCCTTGCGCCGGGATTTGATGCCCCTGACGGCTTTTGGGACGACCGCGACCAGCGCCAGAAATTTATGCTGCATGCCGAAGTAAATCTTTGCAGTCTTTTCAAACGTGGGGAGGTAAAACTGATCGCCTCCACGACAATGCCATGCACCTCATGCATGCAGACCTTGTGTGCCTACGGCATTCAGGAGATTTACTATCGAGACGTCTACAACGAATCGTCCGCTCCTGAAATTGCGGAGACCTATGGTATCCATTTCGAGCAGGTCACGGACTACCCACTCTCGCTCACCTAGGTTAGGTCGTCTTTGGCCTTATCCTTCATCGCCATCGCCAACGTCACCTCCGTAGAAGCTACGGATGTAGCCAAACTCTATCAAGGTGTCCTGCCAGGGGGCGAGTATGGCGTCGTTGCGCCACACAAAACGTACGTTGCGCAGCATTTTTTCAGCTTCAAGCTTGTCATCTTGATGATACAGGATCGCGGCGCGTGAATAGTAGTAAAATGGGGAATCGTCCCACTCATCGTGTTTATCGGCAAGCACCTTGGCCTCCTTGGCTCTGTCGGTTTTGAGTTTGCAGAGCAGTAGCTTGAATTGGCACAAACGTATCATCGCCCTGTTCTTCTCATTGAGTAATGGGATGAGTTTTTCAAACCGGTCGTGAGCGGAAGCCCACTGCTTGGTGACAAAATCCACTTCAGCCAGATTGAATTGCACATTGGTGTTCTCGGGGGCGACTTCGAGGATCTGGTTGAAAATGGCGTTGGCTTTATCAAAGGCACGGATTTCAACGTAGCATGCGCCCTTGATGTTGAGTGCCGCTGGATGATCCTTAAAAATAGCATCGAGCTCGTCAATTCCCTCAAGCGCATCAAAAATTCTCTTCTGATTGAACATGTTCTGCACCTTGAGCAGCTTGCTTCCGAATTCCTTGCGTTTCTCAAGGGGGAGATTCATGAACTCGCGCCATACTTTGACCATGGGGGTGTCTTTTTTGGGCTCGGCAACTTTTTCGGGTTCGGCAGCGTCCTGGGCAACAACACAGGTAAGCATACCTAATGAAATAACCAAAATGGTGGAGATTGAGGACAGGGAGAGTTTCATATTGAATAGATAGTAGAAGGGATGATTTGAATGCTCATGCGTTGTGGACTTGCGAAAATCCGTGCATCGGACGGAATTTAAGCGTTTTTTTTGAAAGAGGTCAATCATCCGCTTGACCCAATTCGTCAGGTCCTTGGTAGAGAGAGTGTTGCTCAATATAATTCAGGACATCGGGGTGAAGCCATTCATCGTGTCGACCTTGATAGAGTCCCTCACGAATGGCTGTTGCGGAGGCTGGGTGCGATCCTGAGATGGCATGCATTCGATACCCCGGTCTGGCATCCGGCTCTGCGCCTCTGGCAAAAACAATAAATTCCACCAGCTCAGCCAGGTGATCTGGTCGGTTCCACCTCGGCAGTGCGCGCCACTGGTCAGTGCCCATTAACCAAAACATGCGGGCTCTGGGGTGTTTTTTCTGCATCGCCTCCACGGTTCGCCATGAATAGCATGGCTGAGGGGCTTTGAGATCAAAATCGTCCACTTTTGCCCAGTCCAAGTCTGCGGTTGCCAAATGAGACATACAGAGACGATGAGTGCCGTCTGCGTTTTCTTTGCCAGCTTTATGTGGCGACTGATGGCATGGCAAAAAGATTACCTGATCGAGTTCCAGACTCTCGACAGCAGCAGCTGCGATATGTGTATGGCCAAGATGAATTGGATCGAATGTGCCGCCGAACAAACAGATTCGGAGAGGGCTTTTCTGAGTGCTTGTCTCTGATGGCGGGATAGGGATCATGGATTTACGTCTCCGGCATCCGGTCCTGCTTTCACCTCGGTATTAGAACTGGTATAAATAAGCACTCCGGCCGTACCGATAAAAACAATCAGAATGAGAAGGGCTATGAGTATACTGAAACAGGACTTCATCTTGGAAAAAAGACTAGTATGCAGGATCGCGGGCGTCCAGACCTATCATCATGGAGTGATTTACTTTGATCGCTCAATGCGCGCTGCGTAGGCGCCATCGGTTTTATCTCTGAATGGCAATGCCTGATGGCTTTGAACTAGCTGCCACTCTGGATGCTTACTGAGGAAATTTTCGATGAAAGTTTCATTTTCCTCGGACTCAATGGAGCAGGTTGAGTAAACAATGCGACCTCCTTCACCCAGGCAGGGGAGGGCGTTCTCAAGGATGGCATTCTGAATACTGCTCAGCTCGGTGATGTGCTCCGCGCGAAGTCTCCAGCGTGCATCCACTCGACGCCGTAATACACCGGTATTCGAGCAAGGCACATCTAAAAGAATGGCATCGAATTTTCCGTGCCACTCGACAGGAGCTGGTTTGGTCCAGTCGTGTGCCATTACGCTGGCAATCTTGATGCCCAGATTGTTTAGGTTTTCATTGAGGCGCGGTAGGCGTTTACCGTTGCTGTCTGTGCAAAGGATCTCTCCGCGGTTCTGCATGGCTGCTCCCATCAAGGCTGTTTTTCCACCCGGTGCGGCACAAGCATCTAGAACACATTCGCCAGGCTTGGGGGCTAATAGATTCACACAGTGACAAGTGGCAGGGTCCTGGATGTATACATATCCATTTTTCATCCACTCGCCGGGTGGGGTGCCATCGATTTTCACAAATCCGTCGAGGCCTTCTACGGGAGTTGTCTTTTCATGTTCCATGACAATCTCGGATGCTTGGGGCACAAGCGGATTAATCCGTCCAATCGTGCTCGCTGGTTGGTTGTTCCATGCTAACAGATCGAGTGCGTCTTTCTTGCCAAAGCGTCTGCGCCAGCGGTTCCATAACCAGTCGGGGTGCGAATAACGAACAGGAGGTGACATTTCATCCACATCAGACAGAAGTTTCGATCTACGGGCGATTGCTTGCCGCATGACCGCATTGATTAGTCCTCTGACAGACGACTTGGCACAATTGACGGTTTCATTTACGGCCGCGTGGTCGGCAATGCCTAAGAATAGAAGTTGGCTAAGTCCGACTCGTAGGATGTCGCGCGTCTCATGGTCAAGTTTGCCTTTGCGTAGTTTTCCAATCCAGACATCGAGAACCCGTCGGTTGCGTAGGACGGAGTAGACGATTGATTGCAAGAGCGCGCGATCCTGGCGCGTCACACCATTCCGTGTTGCGTGGCGCTCGATCAGTGAGTCCATATAGGTGTGTCCTTTCGACCAGGCTCGAAGGGCTGAAACAGCCGCTCGGCGGATATTGGGCGTTTGCTGAGGCATGGGGTGAAACTAATGGGAAATTATCAAATTCTAAGCATTAAATGCCAATTTCTCATACTGCCTAGGCTTGCGAGATGATGAAACCCAGCCTAATACTCCAGCGTGACCCGGTTTCAAAAAGTGGCCATCGCCACCTGTATTTCACTCATTGTTCTGATCTTTGTTGGCGCTATTGTTCGTGCAACGGGTGCTGGCATGGGATGCCCTGATTGGCCAACGTGTTGGGGATGTTTGATCCCTCCAACGAGTGCTGACCAAATTGACCCCGAGAAACTCGACATTGAAAAATTCCGTCGTAAGGCTGCACAGCACGGGATCGATCCAAGTAAAATTACTCGCGCATCCGTTATCGAGAGTTTCAATCCGGTACACACTTGGACGGAATATATCAATCGCCTGACCTCGTTGCCACTGAGTTTGCTTACACTAGCTACCTTTATCATGTCGCTGTGGCAGTGGCGGAAAAGACCTTCGGTGACCATAGCTGCGTTTTTAGCACTCCTATTATTAGCTGTGAATGCATGGATGGGAGCACAAATTGTCTACAGCGGATTAAAACCCGGAGTGATTACTCTGCATATGGCGTTGGCAATTCTTATGCTCTGCGTTCTGGTTTTCGTTGCATGGCGTGGCTGCGACCAGCCATGGTCACTGCCGACAGAAGCACTATCCAAAGGACTGGGGAAGTTGGGTGTGGTCTTGCTGGTTCTGGTTCTTGCAGAAGGAGTTTTAGGATCACAAATTCGCGAAAAAACTGATGAACTTAAAAAAACTCACCCCCACGCACCGCGGTCTGAATGGGTGGGGGAACTTGAGCGTAGCCCGACTTATTACGTTCACCGCAGCGGCTCATGGCTGGTGCTTATTGCTGCAGGTATTTTCTATCTACACAGCCCACGTGCATGGTCGGTAAAAGGTAAGCTTGAGGGCGTCGTTCTCGGCACGGTGGTGGCT
>JARFPV010000064.1 GCA_029288115.1 Akkermansiaceae bacterium
TCATTGCCTCAAACGCTTCATCGCCATCGAAGTAGACCTCTACCGCGTTTCCCTCGCTGGTGCCACCGACTTTATCGTGCACAAGCTCACGGGTCAGACGATCACGCCACGTTGTGACCTGTGCCTTAATGCGTTCCTTGATATTTCCCGGGGTGAGCACCATACCGCACTAGCTAGAAACCATTTTCAGCAGATTGCCAGTAAGCCTTGCCAAGGTGCCTAGCTATGCTATTCAAATGCACCACATCATGAACAAGACCTTACGTATCTTCCTTCTGACCTTACTTGTATCCATTCCCACCGCCATGGCGGCAGGTGGCGGAAGTGCATCTGAACCTGCCCCATTCCAGAAAAAAATGAAGCAGTTTCCCGCCGAGGAAAAGGCGGCGGGGGTTGAAGGCATTTGGGAAAAAATCAGCTATCGTGCCGAGCAGGAACCATTCCTCTTGGTGGCGACGATCATTTTTATCCTCGCCATCACGCATACCTTCTTTGCTGTGCCATTGACAAAATACTCGCATAAGATTCAGCACGACCATGATGCCAAAATACGCAGGCAAAAAGAAGCGGCAGGCGAGTCGGCCTACGCGAGTGACATGGTTAGCTTCAAGGCAACCTTCTTTCACTTCCTTGGCGAGATTGAGGCGATTTTCGGGATCTGGGTGCTGGTGCTCATCGGGGCGATCATAAGTTTTTATGACGTAGGAACGGTGCAGGACTACATCTCCGGGGTGAACTTCACCGAGCCGATGTTCGTGGTGATTATCATGGCACTCGCGTCCACCAGGCCTGTTCTTCGTTTCGCGGAGAACGCACTCAGTTTTTTTGCACGGTTTGGAAAAGAGACACCTGCCGCGTGGTGGCTTTCCATTCTTATCGTGGCTCCGATTCTCGGGTCGTTCATTACCGAGCCGGGAGCGATGACCATCGCCGCCATGCTGTTGGCAAAGAAATTCTACAAATTGAAGCCAAGCCCTAAACTGGCATACGGCACTCTGGGATTGCTATTTGTGAATATCTCGGTCGGTGGCGTTCTGACAAATTTTGCGGCTCCACCTGTGTTGATGGTGGCGCAAAAATGGGGGTTAACCACTCCGGAAATGCTCATGCACTATGGAGGCAAGGCTATTGTGGGTATTCTGATATCTACGATGCTTTATTACGCGTTGTTTAGAAAAGAACTCGCCGACCTTTCTTCAGGGCTCGTTGACCACGATGACGATGGTAAGGGAGATTTGCAGCAGGATCACAATCGTCCAATACCTCTTTGGATTACCTTCACGCACTTGTTTTTCATGAGCTGGACGGTGTTTTTTGCACACACTCCGGCACTGTTTGTCGGGGGCTTTTTGTTCTTCCTCGCATTTCGTCAGGCTACTGAGCATCACCAGTTTGATGTGCAGTTGCGAGGCCCCATTCTTGTGGGGTTCTTTCTCGCGGGTTTGGTGATCCACGGGGGATTGCAAGGGTGGTGGCTCGAGCCTGTTATCACGAGTCTAACCGAGTGGCCTCTGTTTGTAGGATCTGTGGTTCTAACATCCTTTAACGACAATGCGGCGATTACGTTCCTTGCCAGCCAGGTGAGTGGACTCGGGCCAGAATTAAAGTATGCCGTGCTGGCAGGTGCTGTTTGTGGTGGTGGCCTTACGGTGATTGCCAACGCGCCGAACCCGGCTGGTCAGGCACTGCTTTCCCGTTTCTTCGGGGATGGGGTGTCACCCGCTAAGTTGCTCATGGGCGCATTCATTCCAACCGTGCTGGTATCATTGGTGATGATGCTATGCCCGGATTCCGACGTGGATAAGATTTTCGACGAGGAAAAACCCAAGGTAGAGGAATCGGTTGAGAATAAACCCAAAGATTGATGTTTACCGGACTGATAGAGGCCACGGGTAAGGTCAGCTCATTAGAGCTGCGTGGCGAGCAGGCGCGCCTGACAGTGCAGGTGCCCTTTGCCGGTGAACTAGAAGATGGCGAATCCGTCGCCGTGAATGGCTGCTGCCTCACGGTGACAGAAACCGAGGGCGATACCGCGAGCTTTGATGTGCTCACGCAAACGCTCAATGTGACCTCACTCCGTGGTCTTTCAGAAGGCTCCTTGGTGAATCTGGAGCGTGCTATGCGCGCAGACGGGCGCTTCGGGGGCCATTTTGTTCAGGGGCATGTTGATGCCACGGGAGAGATTCTCGATTTCTCTGAACACGGACAGGATCATCGCTTAGAGGTTTCACTGCCGGAGGATATTCATCGACTCTGCATCGATAAAGGTTCACTTGCGATCGATGGGATTTCGCTGACCATTGCCGAGTTGCTAGAAAACTCCGCTGTGTTCTGGATCATTCCCCACACGATTGAAA
>JARFPV010000105.1 GCA_029288115.1 Akkermansiaceae bacterium
GAATAGCGCTCGCCGTGTGGCATCCAGCCAAGACTTCAAATACACCGCTGACGATGCCAAGCGCATGGTTGATCGTCGTGAGAAGAACACCATCTCCCTGAACAAAGAAGTCAGGAAAAAGGAACTCGAAGAGGCAGACCAACGTAAGAAAAAGCGCAACATCGAGCGCATCAAACGTTTTGCTGAACTCGCTGAGGGAGACAAAAAGAACTTCCGCTTCTATCGTCTCGATCTCGCCGATGTCAAACGTGACACGCTTGTGGAAATTGACCGCGACAAGGATAACAGCAGCTACATGCGTAAGGCAAAGGACGACGTTAAGGATCTTGACGACACTCCTGAGTGGCCCAGCGGACTTGACCCGATTAAGCGCGAAAGCATCCATATTCTGGCAGATTTGGTTGAGGCGACAAAGCGCGCTGCCATGGCTGGAGCGATTCAGAACAACAACGGATAATTCCGGATATGGGCGAGGGAATTGCCGCAAACCTGGCGGGTATTCAGAATCGGGTGTCACAGGCTGCTGAGCGCGCAGGTCGTGACCCGGAATCTGTCCAGTTGCTCGTGGTTTCCAAGACTTGGCCAGCTGAAAAAGTCGCCGAAGTTGTAGACGCCGGACATACCTGCTTTGGCGAGAATAAGGTGCAGGAAGCCGAAACGAAGGTGCCGGCATTGCCTGGGAATCTAAGCTGGCACCTGATCGGCCACCTGCAGCGTAACAAGGTGCGCAAGGCGCTACCGCTTTTTAACACTATTCACAGTATCGATTCACTTAAACTCGCTCGTTACACTTCTAACATTGCAACGGAGCTTGGAAAAAAACCGGACGTTTACCTCCAAGTGAACCTTGCCGGTGAGGAAAGTAAAAATGGCTACGCCATCGCTGAACTCGAACGTGATCTGGATGACTTGTTAAGCCTGCCGTCACTCAACATTGTCGGGCTGATGTGCATCCCACCTGCAGCTGAGTCACCAGAAGATGTTAGGCCATGGTTTGCCCGACTCCGCGAGCTCCGCGATTCGCTTCAACAAGCCACAGGCAGAGAGCTTCCTGGTCTAAGCATGGGTATGAGTAGTGACTTCGAGGTTGCCATCGAAGAGGGTTCTACCATCGTGCGCGTTGGATCCGCGATTTTTGGCGCACGAAATTACGCATGATTCAGCTCATCAACAACACCGTGATCGGCAACGAACTGGCTCTTGCATGGGGCGACGGTTCGGAAAGCTACATCCCTCTCGAATCCCTGAGAAAACACTGCCCATGCGCGGTTTGCCAAGGTGAACCCGACGCCATGGGGCGTGTGGTCAAACCCACAGTCACACACACAGACAGAAGTTTTCAGCTTTTGAGCATGCAGCAGGTCGGCGGCTACGCACTCCAACTGAAATGGGCAGATGGGCATAGCACTGGGATTTACACATTTGATTTGCTGAAAAATCTTGCCTAGGAAATTCGTTTAATAATTCGTTTCTCTAATCATGAAATACACTTGTTCATTACTTGTCCTGCTTTCACTTCACGTTGTTGCAGAAGAACTCCCGGAGACAGTTATCTCTGCGAGCCGATCACCTGAATTGCTTCGTGATGCTCCATACAGCGTGTCGCTCCTCGGGCAGGATGAATTGTTGCAGAATTCCATACGAACACTTCCCGAGGCGCTTAAACTGAGTCCTGGCGTGATGATCCAGAAAACTACTCACGGTCACGGTTCTCCATTCATCCGCGGATTCACTGGTAGACAGAACCTGTTGCTGGTCGATGGAGTCAGGATCAATAACTCGACTTTCCGCAGTGGCCCCATCCAGTACTGGAACACGGTGGATAGTAATGCTGTTGATCGGCTGGAACTGGTCAAGGGGCAGGGCTCCGTACTCTACGGGTCAGATGCCATCGGCGGCACACTCAACACACTGACAAAATCCTCCAATTTCCGTGAGCAACACGACGGCTGGTTCAACGACAATGCCCTCTACTATCGGTTCGACACCAACAGCCGGAGTCACGTAAGCCGCTTGGAAACATCTTTCGGCCAAGGGGGCAAGTGGGGGATTCTTCTCGGGGTAACGAATAAAAATTTCGGTGACATTCGGGACTCTGCTGTCGGTCGTATGAAAAACACCGGCTACGATGAGCTGGACCTCGATTTCCGACTGGATGTCGCCCTCAGCGAGGCCACCACGCTGACACTTGCACACCACCGGGTGAATCAGGATGATGTCTGGCGCTGGCATTCGACCATGTTTAACCCTGGCTGGACGCATGACGGCCACGTCGCCGTTCCGGGCACTTTCATTGCACGTATTTACGATCAGGAACGAGCACTCACCTATCTCAAACTTGCTGGTGGCGAAGGTGAGGGTTGGTTGAAGGAATGGTCCGCTACGCTTTCCTATCAAAAATCACAGGACTCCCAGTTTCAGAACCGTGGTGGAGGCGATATCCGCACCCAGAGGGCTGATGTCCAGACTTGGGGCCTGGGGTTGCAAATGGAGTCGGAGCTTGGCTCTGGCTCGTTGCTCTACGGATTGGACTACTA
>JARFPV010000111.1 GCA_029288115.1 Akkermansiaceae bacterium
AGATGTGTATAAGAGACAGGAACTGGCTCACCATCAATTGCTATTTATGCCGCCTGACTTGATCTGTCGGCTATGGATGAGGAAATAATCAGAGGATTTCCTCGATGGGAATTTTGCCATTGCTGGCGACGATTGACCATACGTCCGTGGTACCGGGTATTTCCTCAAGTGTGATCTTTCCGCCTGCGGATTCAAGCAGGAGTTGTCCAGCGGCGATGTCCCAGAGTGAAATACGTGATTCTACGTAAGCATCGAGTCGGCCACTTGCAATGTAGGCCATGCCGAGTGCCGCACTACCCATCATGCGCATTTTACGGGCACGTAGTGAAGCGCGTTTGAACCTTTCAAGTCCTGTGGCCAGCGTTGCCTCGTCCTTGCCGCAGCCTACAAAGAGAGCCGATTCCTCGAGTTTTGTTCTGGGGCTCACGGAAATGGCTTTGCCGTTGAGCAGGGCGGGGGAGCCTTTTTCCACCTCCCATAGATCCTCCATGCTGGGGTCGTAGATCACGCCGACAATCAGCTCGCCCTGGTGACGCAGCGCGATGGAAACGCAGTAATGCGGGATGCCGTAGAAAAAATTCACTGTGCCGTCGATGGGATCAACAATCCACTGGTAGTCACTCTCCTGGTCACCAGCAATACCCTCCTCGCCGTAGATGGCATGATCGGGAAACTCTCCGAGCAAGACACGGGTGATCAGGTCCTGGCTTTCGCGGTCGAGCGCCAGCTTGATGTCGTGGTGCTTTTCCTCATCGACGTCGAGCGCTTGACCAAAGTGCTCCCTGAGGAATGCGCCTGCCTGGCAAGCCGCCTGTTTCGCTGTCTCCAGAAAAGTCATGTGCTAGGTTTGCCATGGTTTTGCATGCTTGACCACTCCGAATCATTGTATCTGTGCCATGCGAAGGACTACGTAAAATGCAATCCGCTTTGTGGTTGATGTGGGACCGGGTCACGGTAGCTTGAGGTATGTGTGTTACTTCAGGAAGGTGCCAGGGTTTTGCCCGCCAGGGGTTCGCCTTGATTGCGACGGTCCTCCTAATGGTGCTTCTGACAATGCTCGCATTGGCGTTTCTCACACTCAATACCATCGAGCTCAGGAATTCCATGAGTGATAGACACCAGGCGGTCGCCCGAGCAAATGCCAAGCTCGCATTGATGCACGCTGTGGGTGAGCTCCAGAAGCACCTGGGGCCGGACCAGAGGGTCACAGCACGTGCTGTCATTTGTGAGGGGCATGACAAGCAGCTCGCCAACCGTAACTGGCTGGGAGTATGGAAGACGACATGTAGTTATGGAAATAGCGAGTGGCCCGTTGTTGGCAAGGCACCTCTTCATGAGACCAATGATACGCCTTATTCACGACCCGGGGCCTATGAAGACCTACGGCATACCCGGGCGGCATTGGCCGAAGGTTTTTGGAAAAATGAACTGAGGCTTGCCTGGCTCGTCAGCAGCAAAACTCCAAAGGTTGACGTGGGCAAAGCGTTGGATCCGAATGCTGATGATTGTGTGGAGCTTGTAGGTAGGGGGTCTCTGGGGAGAGAATTGAGCGCGGCGGACTATCATGCTAATCGGGTCCTGGTGGAAAAAATCGCGGTGGCCAATAGCGGTGCTTTCGCCTGGTATATATCGGAAAACAATCAGAAAGCATCACTGGATCCGATGGGCGATGTGTCAGATGCAGAAATATCATTCGCAGCTGCACCTCGATTTAATCCTGACCTCGTTGAGATCAATGGCGAGGCGCGCTTGAGTGGCTTACAAGACAGTATCCGCCAACACCCAGATAAACTTCTCAGTTATGCCAATGCCGCGTTGATTCCGGGGAGGGGTATGTCAATACGTGACGTGTTAGATGAGAGTATGCATCACATGACAGCATATTCTCCCGGGCTTTTTGTAGACACTCTCCTGGGTGGATTACGAGGTGATCTCACCCCGCTTCTTTTAGCCAGACAAGGTGAGAAAGTAATCGAGTTCTCCATGCAACAAGGAGGCGATACCCGGACCTTTTCCTCAACATGGCCAATTGTTCCCGGCCCTGGTCATGGTGTGTTAGGGCCGTCGTTCGGAGCATTGCGAAACTGGGCCCGACATACTAATTCAGAACTCCATGATGCTGAAACGAGTTTTTCGACAGCAGCGATTCGCATGCGCCCGACAACACACTGGCCACACGATATTTCTGATGGAGCATGCGCTGACGCCTCAAAGTGGGCAGAGTCTGCTCCCAAGATTCATCCCATCATGACCGACTGTCGATGGCATTACTATTTTTCACATCACAACAATCGTATCAGGACTCATA
>JARFPV010000141.1 GCA_029288115.1 Akkermansiaceae bacterium
TTTGAGAATCTGCGGCTACGCCGATTTCTGATGGGACAGCTGCCCTCCAACTCGAGGTCGAAGCTACCTACCGTCGGCGTCGCGGGCGGTCGAGGGCGCGGGCGCGGTCTTCCTTGGGATCCTCCGGGGTGTGGCCGACGACGAGGTCCATCCGGGCGGTCAGTTCGCCGGACTTGGATCCCTTGAGTGGCTTGAAGGGAACCGTGACCGCCTTCTGCAGGGCGGGATCGCCGATGCGCTTGTAGAGGACGTCCTCGGCATTCTGCTTTTCCCCCTCGATGTAGAGCTGGGTGGTGAGGATCCGCTGGTTCTTGTGGGAGACTGCGTAGTGGATGTGCGGCGTGCGGCCCGGGTAGGACGGCGGCCGGATCGTGCGGAAGTAGTAGCGCCCCTTGCTGTCGGTGAGGAATCGCCCGTAGCTCTGGAAGTTGGTGTCGCGCTTGTCCTGTTTGCCGGCCTTGCTGTGATAGTAGATCCCCTTGTTGTCGACCTGCCAGATCTCGACGAGTGCGTTGCGTACGGGGTTGCCTTTGATGTCGAGGACCTTGCCCGAGAGGTGGGTGATTTGTCCGACGGAGGGCTTGAGCTTGTCGTTGATGATGATGAGATCGTTGTCGGTATCCAGCGGCAGTTTGTTTGGGTAAAATGGCCCCTCGGTTTGTGGTGGTGTCTGCACGAGTTCGGCGAAGGCACCGGGGGTGGTGTATACCATGGAGCCGAGCCCTAGTGTGCCGAGGAATTTTCTGCGTGAATAAATATTCATAATCCCCATGCTGGTCGCGGAAATATGAACAATCAAGTGGTAAGATCAATCGGTGTGCTATTGCTAGTATGTGTGTCCCTTGTGCAGGCGGCAACCCGCCCAAACATCATCATCATGATGGTCGATGATCTCGGTTACTCGGACTTCGGCTGCTATGGCAGTGAGATCAAGACACCACATATCGATAAGCTAGCTGAGAATGGCATGCGTTTCAGTCAGTTTCACAATACGGCGAAATGTCACTCGTCACGTGTGTCGTTGCTGACAGGGCTCTACAGTGATCAGGCGGGGGATTCAAAAATGAACCGGGGTGTCACCATCGCCGAGGTGATGCAGAAGGCGGGGTATGCTACGATGATGGTGGGTAAGTGGCACCTCACGAAAGAACCTACCGACCGTGGGTTCGAGAAGTATTTTGGGCACCTGTCCGGGGCGACGAATTTTTTCACCGGAGACAAGACCTTCCGGCTTAATGGCGAGCCGTGGTCGGAGTTTGGCGATGATTTCTACACCACGGATGCGAATATTGTATACGCTACCAAGTTTGTCGGCGAGTCGCTTGAGGAGTCGCCGGATAAGCCTTTCTTTCTCTATATTGCACACAATGCCCCTCATTATCCGCTTCATGTTAGAAAAGAAGACTACGATAAATACGAGGGTGTTTATGATGTGGGTTGGGATAAACTTCGGGCTGAGCGTTACCAGAAACAACTCAAGATGGGGCTCGTTCCTGCAACTTGGAAACCAGCGCCACGGCCCAAGCTTGTGCCGGCGTGGGACAGTCTATCCGAGAAGGAGAAAGCGTGGGATGTGCGCCGTATGCGGGCATTTGCTGGGATGGTTGACCGGATTGACCAGACGACGGGTAAGCTCGTTGAATTTCTCAAGAAAAAGGGAGCTTTGGAGAACACCTTGATCATGATTTGTTCGGACAATGGTGCCTGCCCGTTTGACCGGACCAGAGGGGCTGACAAGGAGCCGTGGGATGCAGAGTCCTACTGGTGCTATGACACCGGGTGGTCGCACGTCGGCAATGTGCCATTTCGACTGCACAAGCAGAACCAGCACGGTGGAGGGATCAACTCCCCGATGATTGCGCACTGGCCGAAGGGAATGAGTGCGAAGCCCGGTAGCATTACGCCGCAGCGTGCGCATCTGATCGATTTCATGGCGACGTGTCTTGATCTTGCCGGGGCGGAATACCCAAAGTCCTGGCCGGGGATTGAGCTTGAGCCGCTTCAGGGGAAGTCATTGAAACCGATTTTTGAGGGTGAGACCCGCAAGCCACATGACACGCTGTTTTTCCGTTTCGCAACAAATCGTGCGATTGTCCAGGGCGACTGGAAGCTCGTGACTCACCGGGCGTCACAGTGGGAGCTTTACAACATCGTGAAGGACGGCACGGAAATGAATAACCTCGCGGACAAGCACCCGGAGAAGGTGAAGGAGCTTTCCAAGCTGTGGCATAAACTGGCGAAGGATCAGGGTCGGCTCAAGAAAGGTGTTGGACCCGTTTCCGGTAAAAAACCTCCTCTGTTGGAAAAAAGCGGTGTGCCTGAGGGGGCTAAGAGACGCAAGAAAGGGAAGGGATAATCCTTGAAGTTTCTGTATTCCCCCGTAACCAGCGGGTATGTCATTCCAGTCACTTGGGCTCCACACGCGTATTCAGCAGGCAGTTGATGATGCGGGTTACACCACGCCTACACCCGTTCAGGCAAAAACAATCCCGCACATCCTCAAGGGGCGTGATCTGATTGGGCTTGCGCAGACAGGCACGGGTAAGACCGCTGCGTTCACCCTGCCGCTGCTTTCTGATCTCTGTCAGAAAAGCCATGATCAGGAGACCCGGGGTGCGCGTGTGCTGATCATCGCGCCGACCCGCGAGCTGGTCATGCAGATCAATCAGAGCATCCGCACCTACGGAAAATACACCAACCTTCGCACCGTTACCGTGATTGGTGGCGCGAGTGAGAAACACCAGATCGAAAAGCTTGAGAGCAACGTGGATATCGTCATCGCAACTCCGGGCCGACTGATGGCATTGATGGAGGCAGGTCATGCTACCTTTGGTAAACTGACCCATCTGGTTCTGGATGAGGCCGACCGGATGTTGGATATGGGATTCATGCCGGACATCGAGAAAATCACCGCCAGCCTGCCGAAGCGACGACAGAGCCTGTTGTTCTCGGCAACGTTACCGGATCAAGTCGAACGGCTGGCAAAAAAAGCCCTCAAAGAGCCAGTGACCATCGAAGTGGGGGAGCGCAGTAATCCGGCGGAAACCGTCGAGCAGCTGCTCTATCCGGTGGAG
Source organism: Akkermansiaceae bacterium (assembly GCA_029288115.1). Lineage (GTDB taxonomy): Bacteria > Verrucomicrobiota > Verrucomicrobiia > Verrucomicrobiales > Akkermansiaceae > Oceaniferula. Next base: position 3,075 of record JARFPV010000141.1, read on the forward strand.
CAGCACCTGAAGGCGAAGTTGTTGATCAAACTGCTTGATGACCACCATTTGTTTTCCGTGATCGTCTTTGTCAAAACCCGTGAGGATGCCGCTGCCTTGGCGAAGACACTTTATGCATCAGACATCCTGGCTGATGCCATCCACGGCGACTGCTCGCAGAACCACAGACTCCGCACGCTGAAGAATTTTAAAGCGCATAAGTTACGGGTGCTTGTCGCCACTGACATCGCGGCTCGTGGGCTGGATATCGCGGACGTCACCCACGTGATCAATTTTGATTTCCCCCGGCAGAATGACGATTACATCCACCGCATCGGCCGAACCGGGCGGGCAGGAAATGAAGGATGTGCGATCACTTTTCTGACGTCATCCGATGGCGAACGACTCAAGAAACTCGAACGCCACATCGGTAAGACGCTAAAGAAAAAATTCCTCGACGGTTTCAACTACAACAAGCCAGCTCCCGAGCCGGAAAAAGGCAAGCGGTCCGACAAAAGAAAACCCCGCCGCCACTCGGGGGATCGGTTTGAGAAATCGGGTCGATCAAAACCAAAACCGAAACCTAACAAGCGCAAGCGTCGGTAGGGGCGTTTCGCCGAGGAGACCGATCTATCAAAACGGTCGCCACGTGGCGACCCTACCCACGAAAAACCCCACGCTCCGGCGACGGGGAGTGGGGTTGGAAGGTTGGTTGGTTTTCCCTTTCCTCTACCGAGGCCGAGCAGTGGGTTCATTCACCAGTCACCATTCTTTGGCTTGGGTTGCCGGGCGACAAGAGTGTCGCCCCTCCCTATGCGGATTGAAGTAGGGGGTGAGGCAATCCTGTCCATAGCGGAGGATGTGTGGAGTCATCAAGAAAAAACCCGCCGTGCTCGGAAGCAGGGCGGGTTGAGAATTGTGTGGTTGTGGGCTAGGCTACCGGGAGGTCGCCGCCACGTTACGCGCCGATGTTGAAGCGGGCGAAGCGGCGGATGGTGAGGGTGTCACCGATCTCTTTGCCGACAGCTGCGAGGTGCTGCTTGACGCTTACCTTGTCGTCCTTAACGAACGCTTGGTCAACGAGGCAGGACTCGGAGAAGTACTTGTTGATCTTGCCGATGAGGATCTTGTCGATGATCTCGGCAGGCTTGCCTTCGGCTTCGAGCTGCTTGCGGTTGATCTCGTTCTCTTCCTCGATGGTTGAGGCGTCGATGTCGTCGCGTGTCAGGCCAGCGGGGTTGAGAGCGGCGATGTGCAGGCAGATGTCGCGTGCAAGGCCTTGGAA
>JARFPV010000143.1 GCA_029288115.1 Akkermansiaceae bacterium
GTGCGAAGTGATGGATGATTGAGAAGTCCATTTCAGGAGATGGGTTCCTTATTGATTTCTTCTAATAAATCCTCATCGAGATACGCCTCATCCAGGATATCCTGTGCCCAGTTTTCCTCCTTGGCAATGTAGGTGAGGACACGGCACGCCATGATTTGCACTGCAGGGATTTCGCTCCAGATCAGCTCGCCCAGATTGCGCCATTCGTCCGGAATGATCAAGCTGGGTTTGTTGAGTTGATCGATGACGCTCTCGCTCAGCATCAGGCAGCGGGCAGGGTCGGGTTCGTTCGGGACGGGTGGAACTTCGTAAATATGCAGTGGCACGCCCGAGGCACCGCTCAGTTCACATTTTGACTTGGCACGCCGTGCCAGATCCTTGCCGAATGACGACAAGATCATCTGCCGTTGCTGGTGCTGGTCGTATCCTTTTGCCATCTTTGTCAGGGTGAGGTCTGTGTCGTAGGCGGGGTGAATAAATCCTCCGGATTGGATTTTAACCTCTTTGCTGCGAGAAGGAACAGAAGTGCTGATGCCATCCACCCGATGGTGATCAGGATGAAAAATCCGAGGAATAATTGTCCAGCGAGTTCAGTGTCGATGCCTGAGCTCGGACCGCGAAAGCTGAAAGATAAAAACACACTGACACCAATCATGATAACCGAACCAATGCATGTCCCGAGAGCTGCTAGAGTGCTTGCCAGGGCTAGCTTGCATCGGTGCACACGCCACCAGGAGAAACTACACCAGAGAAGCCCGATGGTGAACACGAGCCATGCGATTCCGCCAGCACCTAGCTGGGCGAGCATAATATTCATCATAGTGCTTGAGGGGTGTTAGGTTGATTGGGTTGCGTGATTTGCGGCTGGTATTTCTGCATTTCCTGAAATCTGAATGCGGTCATGAGTCGTCTTCCTTCAAGGAGCAATCCGACACCAGCGAGGATCTTCCCAAGGAAATCCATCGCCGCACATCCCCACCAGTAGAAGCGTTGCCATTCTGGGTATTCTGGTTGGAGGCCCATACCGGCCCAACTAGGATCCTCATAAATCGGGTTATACTGCATGTTCGTGTATTCGGTAAACTCCGCGAGCAGTGCAAAGTTTACCATCAGCAACATCCCCGTACCAAAAAATATCAGCCAGCGTGGCATGCTGGGCTTTTTCTGTAGAAGCACACAGGCACCAATGAAAAATACGACATAGGCAGACAGCCAGATGAACAATCCCAGTTTTCCCCATTCGTCTTCTTGCATGTACAGACTCTATCAGCATCGATTTGGGAAACAAAGCCATTTCCTCAAGCCCCATCTCCTTCGGGATACCGTCTCTATTCGAATCAATCCGGTGTAATAGCCTTCATGGCGATAACGTATTCTCTCGCATGAATTACTGCCGAATCGCTTTGTCATTTGTTCTCCTTGTATTTGCTACGGGCAATTTGCCCGCTATCGAGAAAAACAATCGCAACCGGTGGGCCACGCCAGTCAAGAAAGGTCCCGATAAAGAAGTGCCCGGCTATCTAATCAATCTTGGCCCAACGGGTGCTCGCGGGACACTCGAGAGTAAATCGTTTACCGTAAAATACATTTTTGCCGGTAGTCCCGCCGTCGGGAAGCTGAAGCTCGATGATGTGATCACAGGTGTGAATGGAAAACCCTTTAAGACCGAGCATCAGTTTGGGCATCACCTCACACGCATGAAGAAGTTTCCCAAAGTTGGTTACGAAGGCCCACTGATGGATTTTGGAAACGCGATCGAGGACTCGGAAGGCAAAGATGGCAAGCTGACGTTGTCAGTGACCCGTGGTGGAAAAAAGATGGATGTCGTGATCCAGCTTGAAGCCATTGGCCAATTCTCAAAAACCTATCCATATGCATGCAAGAAATCCGTAAGCATTGCCGAGGCCGCGATGAAGTATCTTTCGAATAACGAACACATCAGACGTGAGCCGTGCCACGCCAAGTGCATGAGTGGTCTGGCACTGCTCGCAGCGGGTAAGACTGACGAGGTCAAAAAACTTGTCTATTCATGGAATAAGATCCCGAAATTCGGCATCTGGGTATGGCCTGCATCTTATCAGTGTATCCTTCTCTCCGAATACTACCTGGCAACGAAAGATAAAGCAGTGCTACCCACGATTCAGGGTTTGGTTGATGTCCTTGAGAAAGGTCAGGTGGCAGATATGGCGGATTACAAAGACCGGACACACGGAAAGATGGGTAACGTGGGGCATAAATTCCGCACAGGCGGATTTGGCCATAACACCAACGTCGGCGGCTACGGCACAATGACCATCACCACCGCCCTTGCTGTCACCGCATTTGAACTCGCCAAGGATTGCGGGGCAAAAGTCGATCAGAAGAAAATCGATCTGGCACTCGCCTACGTCCGCAAGAGCACCACCAAGACAGGTTACATTGGTTATCATACCCACCGTGGTGCCTATTCGGCATCTGGCCGGCAAGGTCTTGCCATCATTGCCCACAGGCTCGCGGGAGAAAATAAGCAGAATAACGACTACATCAAACTCGCGTCACTAGGGCTCAGTAACTCGAAGAAATACCTCAATGACGCGCACGCCGATAACATTCTTGCTGTCTGTTGGGGGCTTCTCGGAGCGAATGTTTCTGGGGATGAAAAAGCACTTCGCGATATGATGGATTACAACAAGGCATGGTTGAACATGGCGCGTTGCCACGACGGCTCGTTTGTATCACTTCCAGGTCGTGATATGTATGACAAAGGCTACTACATGTCCTCTCGTATTCATCTGACAGCTGCCATGGCACTGGTGCTGTCTATGGAGAAGCCGAAACTGCAACTGCTTCAGAAGTAATCAGCTGAAATTTGGTATTTGGAATTTAACACTTGGAGTTTAGCGTTCCTCCATGAACGTTCACCATCTGGAGCTTTTCTATTATGTAGCCAAATACGAAGGTATTACCTCGGCTGTTAGAAAAATGCCCTACGGCATCCAGCAACCCGCGGTGAGTGGCCAGCTTCTCCAGCTTGAGAAGTCGCTCGGCGTTAAGTTGTTTAACCGCAGACCGTTCAGTCTGACTGAGGCCGGTGACTTGCTCTATGATCACGTCTATCCATTTTTCTCACGCCTCGGTGATGTTGAGGCCCGCCTCAAGGGTGAGGAGAGCAAGCATTTGCGCATTGCTGCCTCAGCATCGGTCTTGCGCCATCATTTACCCGAGTTGTTAGCAGAGCTTCGGGATGGGATTCCTGGCCTGCGCCTTACATTGCGCGATGCCGAACCCTCGGATGTGCAGGATGTGCTAGTCCGCCAGCAAGCCGATCTTGCAGTGAGTGTGATCCATTCACAGCTGGGCGATGGACTGAAATCGGTGAATCTGATGCAGCTGCCACTCGGTTTGCTGCTGCCATCCCGTCACAAGGCGCGTAGTCTGGATGACTTACTCGAGAAAACCGACGGCACTTGGCGGCCACGTATTCCCTTGGTCGGATTACCACCAAACGAGGAGGTCAGTTTGCTTTTCCAGAAGGAGATCGAGTCGCGTGACCTGCACTGGCCGGTGGCGGTGGAAGTCGATTCGCTGGAAGGTGTGCAGCACTTTGTCCGCTGTGGATTTGGAGCAGGTATCACCGTGATGATTCCAGGAGGTGATCCCCCCAAGGGGCTGCGTGCGATCTCACTCGATGATTTCCCACCCTTAAACGTGGGCGTCATCTATCAAGGAAGCCTTAAACCACTCGCAAAGCAGTTCCTGGATGCCGCTGTGGAAAAGGCCGCGCGACTGGTGAGTCTGTCCTCGTAACGCGAAGCTGGAGCACTACAAAAGCTTCTCCACCACGTCAAAATGGAAAGAAAACAAGATGCTATATTGACCTTGTTAGGAAATTTTGTTATTGCGTTGAAGCAGGTTCTTCAGACCCCATCCATATGAAATTGACTCACCGCACCTTCAATCGTTTTTTAGCACTGTTTGCTGCCATTTGTATGACGCTGTGCTTGAGTTCCTGTGAAGATGAAGAACTGGTGGCGAAAAACGAGCAGCTGAGAGAAAAAATCACCAAACTGGAAAAGGAAGTGGAACTTCTCCAGATCAACGCGGGGACAGATCTAGGTGATAAGACCGAGGATATCAAAAAAACGAGTGAGGAATTGCGTAAGACCCTCGCCAAGCTGGAAAAGCTCGATACAGAACGCGAAAAATTAGATTTAGAATTCACTGCCTTAGAAAAAGAATTCCGTAAATATCAACGACAGTATCCTGTTGAATAGCCGTTCAATGGCTGCCCAAATTCATACTCACTGAGACATATGCTGACAGATTTGCTCACTAGCTCAAAAGGACCAGGTGTAATTGGTACCTTTTTCGCACTCGTGGTGCTGATTGGTTTTTACGGTCTTTTCGTATTGGTAATGGATGGATCAGGTGGCCCCGGACTGCAGGCGGATATCAATAAAAAGGAGCGCAATATCGTTTCCTTGAAAAATGAAATAGCTCACTGGGAAAAAGAAGCGGTCCGATACAAGGAACATCGAAAGCAAAACGATCAACTCGAGACTTTGCAGAGTAAGCTAAATAGCCAGCTGAACAAGATCAGGACGAATGAAAAAGAAGTGGAAGCAATCAGGGGGAAGCTTGTCTCAGTTCAAAACCAATTCGAAAATCATAAAAAGCAGTATCGCGCCCAGGTCAGAGCAAAAGCGGTTGGTGAAAAAATCGAGGAACTCAGAACTGGCGAAGGCAAGGTTTATTATAATGTGAAAATCCGTAAAGTTGATGCCATAGGAATGAATATCCAGCATAGAGATGGATTCACACGCATTGATTACAAACACATGCCTCAGGAATTACAGAAGCGATTTCAATTCTCGAAAGAAGAGGCAAATGAACTAAGCAAGAAGGAAGAAATCAATGTTGTTAGATCTGTTCAGGGCGGTGAACACTACAAAGTAGCACGCAAAATTCTTGATCTGAAAACTAAAATTCTGGCAGCGAGTCAGAAAATCACCCAATTGGAGTCTGATGTGAGGCGTGATCAAACCCAAATTTTAGCCAACACCAAAAAAATTTCAGCAGCTAGGAGTGAAGCATCTCGCTACCGGGCAATGGGTAATAGGGGGTTGAACTGGGATACAGCGAAAAAGCACGAAAGGCGTGCTGATTCTTTGGGTCGACAAAACACGCGCTTGCAATCCGAGATTTCTGCAAAACGTGCTCTCATCACAAGAACCCAACAGCTCAGCCTCAAGTATCAATCTGATCAACGTAATCTGGAGCGAGAGCTCAAAGCATTGAAAGAGAAAAAGCAACCATGAGGAATCCTTTTGCCGCTGACGAACACCAAGGCGCGCTAGGTATAATGGCTGGTGTTATGGTGCTCGTGTTCGTCGCAATTGCGCTCTCCCTGCTTATGTCTGGAGATCTTTCCTTGCCACGCCCTTCGAGCGAGAGTGAGCATGTCGTCACGGATAAATTGCAATCCGAAATCAACCGACTGGAAATCACGGTGCATAAGCTTAAACGTAAGAACGCATTAGCTGACGAACATCTGAAGCAAGCAAAGCTGTTGACCGAACTCGACGGACAGATGAAATCCGCCAATGAGGAAACTGTCATTTTAGAAAAACTGATTTCAAGCAAGCGAAATGCAATTGCCGTTATCACTGAGGGCAAAAAGAGACATCGCGAGAAATACCGTGATCATGTGCGTGCTGAAACACTAGGCACAACTTACGAGACCGTGACCACGCCTTTGGGCAAGGTGTATAAGGACGCGCGTATCACGGCTATCACTCCAATAGGTGTGTCAATAAGTCACCGCGACGGGGTAGCACGCCTCGAATACGGTGAGATGCCCCGTGAGTGGCAAAAAAGGCTGATGTACACAGCTAGCGAGTTTACGCTAGCGAAGCGTGATGAAGCAAAATACCAACGGCAGGCTCGTATTGCAATTGATCGTCAAGTGAGTAAAGGCAACAAGGGCACTAATTCTGTTGATCCCGAGAAAGAAATTGCAAACCTACAGCGAAAAATTGCGGTAGTGGACATGAAATTGACTTCTGCTCGAACGGAGGCCAGTCTAGCGAACAACAAGGTGGTGGATCATCGCGCCCTGAAAGGAACCAGTACGTATTCGGGCTCATCCTACCGTTATTATAACTATGGCAACGGCACATACTATTATAGCTCTTATCGCCCAAGATACCGGACGACATACATTGGTAGCCGATCCGTGCCCGGAAGCTTGGAAACCTGGGAGCAACGAGCTAGCCGATTCGAACGCCTTTCGGCACAGTATGAGGTCCAATTGAAGAGTCTTAGACTCAAGCTAAACAGTCTGCTGACGAGACGTAGCAAGTGATAGTGGGTGATTTCCTGCTAATACTGGAGTAGCCGACTTTCCCCGCATTTCCCTTGCAATCCTCCGGTTTTCTGCTTTATTCCCGCCTCCCGCACAAGGGCATACCGGCAAGGAGCTGGTTTGAAAACCAACTAAAAACATGAGTACTGATACTGAAAACGCAACTGACGTTGCCACTGAAACCGCCGACGAATCCGTCGCCACCATCGTTGAAAAATCCGCTAAGGGCATTCCTGCCGCGGACATTAATCCCGCTGATTTCCAGCTCCATGACGGAGATACAGGAAGTGCGGACTTTCAAGTTGCCCTTCTCACCAAGCGCATCAAACACCTCACCGACCACATGAGTGAGCACAAAAAAGATTTTGCCAGCCGCCGTGGCCTCCTGACCATGGTTGCCCAGCGCAGGAAGCTTCTCGATTACCTCAAGGGTGAGTCCGAGGAACGCTACCAGAAGCTGATCAAAGGCCTCGGTCTGCGTCGCTAATGAAGAATTTTACGCAAGCGGTCACAGTTATTCTGTGGCCGCTCTGCTTATTACCCCTGCCAGTTGCGCTTCTTGTCTCACGCAGTTGGCTGGGTTTTGGGAACAGCCTTTGAACCCTTTCACGGAACATCGCTTCCGTATCCCATTTCCCAATCCTGGCATTTTTGTTAGGCTTGGAGGCTTTACCCAAAGAAACGAAAAAGAAAAAACGAGACGCCTAAACCCGCCACGCAATCATTGGCAATGCGGGTTCAAAACCAAGAAATAGAAGAAACAAGAAATGAACCTAGAAATTGAAAAAATAACGATCCCCGTGGGATCAAACCCGATCACTCTTGAGACGGGTAAACTGGCCAAGTTGGCCGACGGCGCCGTTCAGGTGCAATCCGGAGAGACCGTGA
>JARFPV010000265.1 GCA_029288115.1 Akkermansiaceae bacterium
GCCGCCGATTGGCTTGGTGCCAGCGTAGTCGCCTAGCTGGACGCGATCATGGACCTCCTGGTTATTCATGACATAGGGTTCGAGAAAGACGACGGGGCACTGGTAAATGCGGTTGGCGAGCAGGTTGCGTGCCCAGACACCTTTGGCAGGTCCTTCAATCTTTTTGGCGCGAGTCGATAGGGGCTCGTAATCGTAGTGAGGTAGACCTGTAGCCATTCCGAGCGCATGCGCAGTGTACATGCCAAGAAGTTTTTCCTCGTCGTGAGTCCGTTGGAGGATTTTGACCAACATCTCGAAGCGTTCGTCATCGTGAGCGATCTCTCCGCTGGTCAGGGCGCCGTGAAGCAGGACGTGGTAGTGATTGTTTTCGGTAAGCGTCGGGTTGGCCGGGTCTGCCCATGCCTCGGCGTTGTAGTGTAGGCAGAGCACAAGATCCGGTTTGAATGCGAGGTTTACACGGCGTGCGCGGGCACGGATTTCACCAGTGCGGTAAAAGAACCGATTTTGGATACGCTCGATCGATGCATCATCAAGTTTGCCGAGTGAGCGGGCTTTCGCTGTTGCTTCCTTCAGATAGTCTTCAGGCCGCTTCGCGTTAACTGGCTCGTTTTTACCCCGGATCAAATAGACGCGCGCGCCGAGTTTAGTGAGCTCTGCCTTGATGATCTTTGCGGTAGCAAGTGTCATGTTGCCTTCCATGACCGGTTTGTTGTCGCCAATCTTAAACCAGCGTTCCTCGATCTTGGCGAAATCGCCGCCGATATGTCCGGGGTCGATAGCGATGTGCAGTCCTGCGAGTGGCTTGTCTTTGGTGCCAGGGATGAGGTCGCCAGCACTTGACCAGTTCCTCTGCGGTGAGACTTCACTGATTTCCTGAGCAAAGTTGAGTCGGTAATTGGCACCCGGAACCCGAGTATCCGTGCGTATGATGGCGTGATCGGTATTGACCTTGATGTAGCGTTTCCAAGTGTCACCCACTGTGTAGACCTCGGTGAGAAGCTGGAGGAAGTCATTCCGGGTGATTGTTTCCTGCCATACGTCGAGCACCGTCCAGTCTGGTCGTGTGCCGAGGTCTGCCAAGCTGTTGTCGTGACCGCTTGGGTCCGGCGTCACCATTACATCCTCGTTCAGTGTATCCTTGATATCATCTGTTAATTCGGCGTCATCTTTCTGGGCCATGTATTTTTCGTAGCCAATGTATCCGACAGCGGCTAACAGCAGGACGAGTAGCAACACAATGACAGGATTAAAGCCTGAGCGCTTGCTGGTAGGTGAAGGTGAGTTGGGGCGATTAATGAAGTCGGCCATGATGAATGTTAGTTAGGGTGAGATGGAAACTTGGATATTGAGTGCAAGGGCTGCTCGTGCCTAAGTTGGCTGCGTGATACGGATATTGTTTTTAGGAGATATTGTCGGCGAGCCAGGTCGCAAAGCAGTGATTGGACGTGTACCTGCTTTGAAACGGGAACGCGAGATCGATTTTATCATTGCGAATGGAGAAAATTCCGCAGCTGGGCGGGGGATTACTCCGAGGATCGCTATTGACTTACTGCGGTCTGGCATTGCGGTGATTACATCAGGTGATCATATTTGGGATCAGAAGGAAATAATCGACTATTTACCGACCGAACCGAGGATGCTCAGGCCTTTGAATTATGAGGAAGGAACACCCGGTGCCGGTAGCGTGGTATTAGAAACCGAAAAAGGCAAGGTCGCTGTGATCAATGCTCAGGGTCGTACGTTTATGAACCCTCCTCTGGAAAATCCGTTTACCCGGCTAGACGAAGAGGTGACTCGACTAAGGGAGGATGGTGTGAATGTGATTTTTGTCGATTTTCACGCCGAAACAACAAGTGAATCGATTGCTATGGGGTATCATCTCGACGGCAGAGTGTCTGCGGTGGCAGGAACCCATACTCACGTGCAAACCGCGGATGAGAGAATTTTGGAAAATGGAACGGCTCATCTGACTGATGCCGGAATGTGTGGCCCTGAGAGGTCCGTGCTTGGCCGTAATGTCGAGTCGGTTGTGTGGCGGTTTAAGACCGGGATGCCGACACGTTTTCCTGTGGCCAAGGGGCAAGTCAGGCTCTGTGGCATGATTGTGGATGTTGATGAAGAAACGGGTAAGGCGATTGCGGTAGAACGCTATAATGAGCTGTTGCCGCTAGGTGGCTAAATCCCGCGCGAATTTGACTGGTCAACCTGATGCTGCTGGTTAGTTTTTCCTCATGCCAATCGATGTACCACTTTTAGCCGACATTTGCGAAGCACCCGGAGCACCCGGATTTGAAATTGAGATCCGCAAGCTGGTTCTCAAAGAGTTAAAAGGTCTCGCCGACAGTGTTCGCACCGACAACATGGGCAACGTCATCGCGCGCCGAAAGGGTACCGGCAAGGAGCCAAAGCTTGTCCGGATTGCTCTCG
>JARFPV010000295.1 GCA_029288115.1 Akkermansiaceae bacterium
GCGTAGTTGTTGATCAGGTCGGTGATGTAGCCGGGGTCGTCCTTGAGTTTGTCCTGCTGCCACCAGTCGAAGTGGCCTTCCTGGTCGATGTGGTTCTGGTAGTCGACGTTGCCGGAGACGAAGCCTTTGAATTCGTCGAACCCTTGTTTGATCGGGTTAAACTTCGCGGCGTAGCCGAGGTGCCATTTTCCGAACATGGCTGTTTGGTAGCCGAGCTCTTTCATGGCTTCGCCCATGGTCCATTCTGTGAGTGGCAGGCCGGTGTGGCGGTGGCCTCTGGCGGTGATCACACCGGGGACGCCTGCGCGCTGCTGGTAACGGCCGGTCATCAGAGCGGCGCGGGTGGGTGAGCAGACGGTGCCGTTGGAATGGTAGTCGGTGCATTTCACGCCAGTGCTGGCGAGCTTGTCGATGTGCGGAGTCTGGATGGTTTTGCTACCGTAGCAGGAGATGTCGCCGTAGCCGAGGTCATCGGCCATGATGAAGATGATGTTTGGCGGCTGCGCAGCAGCTGCCGAAGATATAAGATGGAAGATAGAAGATGCAAGACAGACAAGGCAAGCGAGTGGAGTTTTCATGGTGCAGAGCGAATAGATACGGGGAGGTTATTCACAATCTGACGCGAGAACAGGAAAATAGGTGACCGATTATTGATACGTAAGTTGAGCCGTGATGGTGGCATCGGTGTCGGAGACGAAGCGGATCCAGTAGGCAGGGCCTTCCTTTGGGAAGAGATGTCCAATGGTGTGGTCTTTTTCGAGCTCGAAGGTTTGATAATCCACCCAATTGCCCGTGCCCGTCAGATCGATTTGTGCGGTGACTTTGGAGGTGACATTGGATTGGAGTTGCAGGTTTTTACGGTCGAATCCAGTCATGAGGTAGGGGTCGGATGGTTCGCCTGCTTTGACCTTGGTGGCGTACCACGGACCGCCTTGGCCGCGGGGTTTGCCGATTTTCCAGATGTCGTCGATGGCGCCTGCCCAAAGGGCGGTTTTGTTGTCGTCTGATCTTATAATGTGAGGGTTGTCTTTGGGCGTATCAGTCGCGATGCCTGACATGATGAAGAGTCCGCGGTAGGAGCAGAAGTCGTGGATATGGCGGTTGTGGGTGGCGACGGCGCGTAGTTTGGCGATGCCGCCGGCGTTGCGTGCGGGGAGTTCGTAGAAGGTGCCGTGGGCGTTGAGAAGGTCGCGTTCGGTGGCGACTTCGCGGGCGATGCGGGAGGAGCCGAGCGGGTGTTTGTCCGGCAGGTCGCCTTTGGGGAGTCGCCAGCGTTTGCCTTGTTCATCGGTGTAGATGACGGAGGCTTTGTCGATGCTCAGGGCTTTCTCGGGGATGGTGGTTTTTGTTTTGGTGAAATGGTGAGCGGCTGGGTCGTCGGTGCGTTTCAGTGTGAGGTCGTTACCCATTTCGTAGTAGCCGATGTCCTTGCCGTTAGAATCGACGGCGGCGAACGAGAGTGTGCGTTTGTTGCCGCCGCGGGCGCGGACGAGTCCGCCGGTGAGTTGATTGTTGGTGGCGAGTCCGTTGAAGATGGCATCAGGCTTGGCACTTCGGGTATCGTGATTGCGATAGGTAAAGGCAGCGGTCGCATTGGATATATCTGTGTTGCTGCGGATGCGGATCCAGGTTCCTGTATCTCTGGGTATGAAGGAAACGAAGCGGTGGCTGTTGGCTGGCACCTCAATTTTTTTCAGGCTTATCCATTGCCCGTTGCCATGCAGATCGATCTCGAGATTGAAGGTGACATTTTTGGGGGCGTTGTGACTGAGGTGGAGTCCGCGCAGGGCGTAGCCTGAGAAGAGGTAGGGATCGGATGGTGTGTTGGCTTTCACGGCTTCATTTTCCCAGACCGAGCCACGGCCGATGACTGGGCCGAAGTTATCTAACTGCTCTGGTTTGACGAACCAGAGGTTCGACTGGGACTGGGGGGCGGCGATGTGTCCTTTGGCTTTGCGTTTGTTGAGGAATTCGGATTTTGCGGTGTCGTCGCAGCCCATGACGATGTGGTTTTTCCAGCGGCAGAAGTCGCCGATGACTTTCAGGTAGTTGCTGCGTGGTTTGATGCCTGACGAGTTGTTAGGTGTGAAGGTTTTGGGGAATTTCCAGAAGGTGCCGTGCATGGTCATGAGGAATTCATCCTCGCCGATGTCGCGGATGCGTGGCCACTCGGTGTTCCAGCCGTGGGCGCCGTCGTAGGAGTGGGAGCCTTTGGGGAGTCGGTAGAAGGTCCAGCCCTTGTCCGGCATACGCACGCCCATGATGAGAGACTTGTAGTCCCAGCCGATGGTCCAGATCGGGTTGGTGGCGGGGTTGGGGTTGCCGTGGATACCGCCGGGGCCGGTGACTTCGGTGAACTGGTTGCGTCGGATAACGGTCCATTGGTTTGCCTTGCCGTCCCACTCGGCGAGGACGCCTGAGGCGGTTTCTGGTCGGGTCATGGCGTCGCGGCCGCGTTCGCCGTTATTCGCGTAGACGTAGACGCCTTGGCCGGAGTAGAAGCCTTTGCCGTGGTAGCCGGGAAGGTTGGCTTTGCGGGGGGAGTTTTTCACCTGTTCATCGCCCCAGAGCTCGGTGTGTTGGAGGGTATTGACATCCACCTCGTAGATGCCTTCCTCCATGGTGGCGATGAGGATTTTTTGGGTGGGGGCGGTGAGGTGTCGTGCCAGTCCGGTGTGGCGGCCAAACATTTTTTCGTACGGGATGGTGCGCACGCCGCGTTTGGCATCGATGGCGTACGGGCCGATGAAGAGCTGGTTTGATTCTGGGTGGATCATCCGGTTGGCCGGGGTGCCGCCGATGGATTCGGGTCGGATGATTTGTTGCAGATCTGGTGTGACCTCGTAGAGTTTGTCGGACGAGCCTTTTGGTTTGTGGGGTGCGTAGGTGATGATCCAGAGTCGGTCGGCCCATGGGACCACGGCGCCGGTGCCGCATTCGTTCTCGTCGTTAAACATCGCGAGGTGCGGGTAGATGCCGGAGATGTTAGATTGTTGGGCGTTTATGTTTCCGACAAGGAATACGTAAAAGAAAAAAACTTCCGATAAGTGATTAAGCTTCATAGGTAGGGTGATGAATTACGGCTGCCTGCGGAATCGCCAGTAGAGAACAAGAATCACGCCGACAATCCCTCCGGCGATGAATTTTTGTTGCGCGAGGTCCATGGTTTCGTGGGACGCGTTGCGGCGGCTAAATGATAAAAAATAAAACAGGACACCTCCGATGCAGAAGGCGATGCTGAGGCAGAAGAGGATCATGAAGTAGTGGAAGACGCGGCTGACCCAGTGTGGCGTGCGTGATTCTTCTTCGGGGCCATTGTAGGTCTCGAAAGAATCCCAGTCGGGTTCGTCATCGTTGTTCATGGGGGGAGGGGAGTGATCAGTGATCTGTGTGCAGTGATCCGTGGTCGGAAGGGGTAGCGTTAGGGTTTGGCGAACAGGCGGTCGTTTCGGCGAAACGACCCTACCGTTACTTAATCAGGTTATGTTCCTCGTGGGGGTCTTTTGTTAGGTCGAATTTGAGGAAGGGTTGGTCTTTTTTGAGGATGGTGTGGGTGTCTTGGGTGATGGTGGATTGTTTGCCGTTCCAGAATGAGATGGCGGTGCCGTCGCTGGGTTGAGTGGGGTCGTTTACGATTTTGCTCAGTGATTTGCCGTCGAGGTCTTTCGGTAGCGGGGTGTTGGTGAGGGTGCAGAGGGTGGGGAAGATGTCGATGGTTTCGGCGACGGCGGTGGTGGCTTTGCCGGGGGATTTTTGGTTGGGGGTTTTGATGATGAGTGGGGAGTGCAGGGCGGTGTGGTAGAGGTGGTGTTTGCCCCAGATGGCTTTTTCGCCGAGGCTGAACCCGTGGTCGCTCCAGAGGACGACGATGGTGTTGTTAATAGCACCGGATTTTTCCAGGTGGGTGAGGAGGCGGCCGACGTTGTCGTCGACGTAGCTGGTGCTGGCGGCGTAGTGTTTGCGCACGCTGAGGGCGTATTTGGGGTCTTTGTG
>JARFPV010000331.1 GCA_029288115.1 Akkermansiaceae bacterium
GATGAGGTCTGGTAGGTTGTCTGAGGGAATGGGGGTGGCTTTGTTGATGAGGCGGAGCCAGTCGAGAGTTTCGCGTGCCTCGTTGCTGGCGAGGGACATTTTGGAGATGAAGTCAGGCTTGCTTTGGGCGGCCTGCGCTTCAGCTGCATTGGCTCCGACCGAGGTGCCGGATCTTAGAAGTTGTTTTGCCAAGGTGCGATCAATCCCAGTGAGCTTGTTGAGATGCCGGCAGAGTTTGATGATTCGGAGAGAGAACTCGAATGTCCTTTCATCTATCTTCATGGAACAAAGTATGTGCCAGCAACTCAACACTCAAAACTAAACACTCAACATTCCATTGATGGCTGTGAGGACTTTGTCCCTCGCGTCATCAATGGGCCCTGGCATGCGGATGCCGGCTGCGCGTGCATGGCCGCCGCCACCGAACTGCTGAGCAATTTCGCAGACGTTGACAGACGCGTCCTTGGCGCGCAGGGAGACGCGGATTTTTCCGTCGGGGAGCTCCTCGAAAAAAGCTGCGACGATGACGCCATCGATGCCTCGGATAAGGTCGATCTGGTCTTCGGAGTCCTCGGGCTTGAGGTTATACTCTTCTTTGACGGAGTAGGGGAGTTGCCAGTCGGCAACCTTGCCATCGGGGCTTAACTCGAGGGTGTTAAGTAACGAGCGCAGTAGCTCGATTTTTCGGTAAGGATTACTGTCGTAGATTTGGGCATTGATGGTACCCACGTCGAGTCCCCGGCGCACGAGGTCGGCAGCCATTTCGTATGTAGCTGAGGTGGTGTTGGAATACTGGAACGATCCGGTATCAGTGGAAACAGCGACGTAAATGGCGTCTCGTGTTTCGTCTGGAAGAGGGAAGTCCTGACTAGTAATCAGGTTATACAGAATTTGCCCTGTGGCTGGTGACGAATCGTCAATATGGTTGAGGTCGGCGTAGCGTGGGTTGGAAATATGGTGGTCGATGTTGATCCACGTTTCTGCCTTGGAGGCTGCGTGCAGGGCGTTATCGCCAAGCCGTGGTTTAGTGGCGCAGTCGAGGGCAATACATACCTCGGCATCGACAGGATCTGCTGGAGGTGTCTGGATTTTATTAGATCCTGGCATGAAGGCCAGGTTGTCAGGCAGGCCGTCTTCGTTGATGTAGTGGACTGTCTTGCCCATCGCTTCGAGTGCGTGACCGAGAGCGATCTGGGAACCGATGGCATCCCCGTCAGGCCGAATGTGGCTCAAGAGAATGAATGAAGCGTGGTCGTGAATGACCTGGGCGATTTCTTGGAATGTGGCGTTTTGACTCATACGGATGGAACGTGTGGATGGGGAGGGGTCATAGACGGTCGGTGGCAGCGGGGCAAGAGATTTACAAGTATTCTAGTTTTCAGTTTTCAGTTTTCAGACTATGCTTGCCGCGGATGCTAGAGTTCATCGCAGATCATTGGCGTGCTGGTGTGGAGATTCTGATTTTATGGATCGGTCTCTATCAGGTTTACCGTGCGTTTAGAAAGACCAGAGGAGCGAGGATTCTTGTGGGTCTGGTGCTGCTGCTGATGGTGCTTTCCTTGTTGTCGCTCGCCCTGAACCTCCAAGTCATCTGGTGGTTGCTCTTCAAGGTGCTCGCGCTGATGGCGATCGCGCTTATCATTATTTTCCAACCGGAGCTTCGGAATGCACTGGCCCGCTTGGGAAGCAGTAAGCTGTTTTCATTCTCACAATCACAACGGCACGAGTTGCTGGGCACGTTTTCAAATGCCGTCGGCCAGCTTTCAAAAAAACGCATCGGTGCCTTGTTTGCGTTTGAGCGTTCAATCTCGCTTAAGGAGCATCTTGATACGGGGGTGGAGTTGGATGCGTTGTTTACGCCGGAGTTTGCGCTGACCGTTTTTCATCCTAAGACAGCCCTTCACGATGGAGGGATGATTATCATTCAGGGGCGTGTGGCGGGTGCTGGATGTGTGTTTCCCGTGAGTTCTCGTGAGCTCGCAGACCGAAGCACTGGATTACGACACCGGGCTGCGATAGGAATTACGGAGGAAACAGATTGCGTGGCAGTGGTTGTCAGCGAGGAGACCGGACAAATTTCCTTATGTGTTGATGGAAAACTTGAGCGCAACCTAAGCGAAGATGATTTCCGAGAGCGGATAGAAGAGATATTTATACCCCAGGAAGATAAACATGAAGAACGTGCTGAAGAAGAATTGGCCGGCGAAGATAGCGACGCTAATCGCGGCCGTGGCGATTTGGTTCCTGATTAACGAAATCGTTAAAAACGAGAAGTCCGGAGCGAATCAGCCCGGAGTGATGGAGAGGCGCTAGGTTTCTGAGATGCAAGATAGAAGACTGGAAGATACAAGGCTTTGGATATGAAGGGGTTGTTTATTACCGGAACAGATACCGGAGCAGGAAAGACGTATGTGACGTCGCTGATCATCAAGGCACTACGTGGTGAAGGAATCGATGCTGTGGGTTACAAACCGATCTGTTGTGGTGGTCGTGAAGACGCATACGCACTGCAAAGTGCGTCTGGCGGTTTGATCGATCTGGATGAGGTGAATCCGTGCTGGATGCGATCGGCGTCTGCGCCATATGTCGCTGGCATGTTCGAGAATAAAGAACTCGATGTAAAAAGTTTGATAGATAGAGCACACGCCATGTCTGAAAATCACGAATTGGTTGTGTGTGAAGGTGTAGGCGGGTGGAAGGTGCCGATTACAAAAGACTACCTGGTGGCGGATTTTGCCAAAGACCTCGGCTGGCCCGTATTGCTTGTTGTAGGAAACCGGCTAGGCGCGTTGAATCATACCGCTCTTACGGTCGAATCCATGCGAGCCACCGGTATCGAGCCCGTGGGTATGGTGTTTAATAACCTGTCTGACGAGCTGGATACAGCGGAGATTACTAACAAGGGAATTGCAGAGGAAATGACGGGCGTGTCCGTGCTGACCGATGTGATTCATGGACAGGAGGAGATTGAGGCGTGGCCGTTTCAAGAGTTGATTAGTTGATTGGTCATCCCCCTACGCTGAAGCATCGGAGGACAAGCTAGACATTAGCCGTTGGTTGATATAATAGATGAGCATGATTGACATGCTGGTGAGGCTCTACGCACTGCCCGATAGTGGGGAGATTTATGAGCGCGTTGAGAAACAAGGAATCACGCTGCGTAGGGCACGCGCCTATGAGAGACATATCGTTTCTACATGGGCAGGTGAGCATTTTTCCCCCAAGTGGGAGAGTGAGGTGAAGATCTCATTTTCTCGTCAGCCAGTGTCTTGTTTCATCGCTACACGAGACAAGGAAATCCTTGGTTTTGCGTGTTATGAGACAACGGCGAAGGGGTTTTACGGGCCAACGGGAGTTAGCGAGGCAGCACGGGGCACGGGGATCGGCAAGGCGTTGCTTTTCAAGTGCATGGAGTCACTGAAAGAACTGGGATACGTTTATGGCGTGATCGGTGGTGTTGGACCACGTGAGTTCTATGAAAAAGCGATAGGTGCCACTGAAATCCCTGGTAGCGATCCGGGGATTTACCGTGACATCCTGCCCGATTAAATTGGTGTTTGGACTTTAAATCTTTGAGTTTAAAAACGTGCAGGATCCCAAGTATGTAAAGAAAGCGTTTAGTCGCATCGCTGATCGGTACGTTGCCACCAACCATGTGCTTAGCCTGGGAACGGATATTCTGTGGCGTAAAAAAGTGGGTCGGATCGTCGCTGATTGGCAGCCCGGTAAAGTGTTAGATGTTGCGACTGGTACGGGAGACCTGGCGATTGAAATCCAGAAAAAATGCCCGGATGCTGAGGTGACGGGATCGGATTTCTGTGAAGAGATGCTCGCATTTGCAGCTGACGGAGGCGTGAAAAAAACTGTTGTAGCTGACGCACTCAACATGCCGTTTGACGACGACACGTTTGATGTGCTCACAGTAGCATTTGGACTGCGTAACATGGCAAGCTGGCCGAATGCGCTTCAGGAAATGTCACGTGTTGTGCGCCCGGACGGCCACCTGCTGGTTCTCGATTTCTCTCTGCCCACGGGAATTCTCCGCACTCCGTATCGTTTTTATCTCAATAAAGTGCTGCCGAAAATTGCCGGGCTGATGACGGGAGAAAAGGATGCCTACGAATACTTGGCTGGCACCATCGAAGAGTTCCCAAGTGGTCAGGATATGTGTGCACTCATTGACACGAATGGCTTTCGTGATACCAAGGCATTGCCATTGACTTGCGGGGTAGCGAGTATCTACACAGCGGTAGTGTGACGTGCTGTTTTTTCCTTTCTTGCCTGGTGTAGAAGATCGTTTATAATGCACCTAATCACCCATGAGTGACATTGGCACCATCCGCAAGACCGTTGGCAAACCGCTGGAGAAGCTT
>JARFPV010000363.1 GCA_029288115.1 Akkermansiaceae bacterium
CGAATGTTCATGTGGGAAAAAGGAAGGAAATAACAACCAAAATAATACACATGAAAAAGACTAAACTATTAACAATACTAGCCTCGGCTGCGTTCGCGCTCTCGGCCAATGCTGCCTCGATCGGCGTGAACGTCGGCGCAAGTGGCTTTGATCTCACCTCGTCAACCAGTGCTGGCGTCGTTGCCCAGACTAACTGGAACAACCTCACTGGTGGTAGTGTCGCTGCGACTGCGGTCAACGACGACAGCGGCACGCTGCTCGCGACGACCGTCCAGGTGCAAACGCAGTGGAGCTACACCACGGGTGCCGGCACCTCCGACGGTAACCACAGCCTGATGCACACCGCCCTGGACAACGGTGGTGGCGAGATGGGTTTCGTCGTCACGGGTATCCCGTATGCCGTCTACGACGTGATTATCTACCACGAGGGTGGCAGTGATGACGGCCGCGGTGGCCCGTTCTTCATCCGTGACACGGACGGTGGCAATGCCATCATTGCATCGCAGGTCTCCTACGACACCTCGACGTTCAGCGGTACGTTTGTTGATGCGAGCACCGTCGGCGACCCTGCGGGTAGCGGCATCACAGGCGGCGACACCGTTGTCAACTCCAACTACGTCCGTTTCAACGGCCTGACCCTCGCGAACATCGGGATCCGATCGGATGCCGCAAACCCGCTTGGTATCCCGACGGATCGTGCGCCAATCGCCGGCATGCAGATCATCGAAGTCATTCCCGAGCCTTCCACCACAGCCCTTCTCGGTCTCGGTGGACTCGCACTGATTTTCCGTCGCCGCAAGTAATTGCGACAAAGTTGTTCAATATCATATTAAAAGTTGGCCCACTCCCCGTCACCGGGGAGTGGGTTTTGTGTTTGTTGATTGGTCACTGGTTGACTAGATTGTAAATCAATCCAAAGGGAGGTTAATTCACAGATCCTCCGCGCTGTGGACAGGATTGTCCACTCTCCCTATTTCAGCCCGTTTCGCGGGCTCTAGGGAGGAGGGACAATCCTGTCCCTCGGCAACCCACCGTGTCCTCCGTAGCCTCCTCGGCGTAGGGGGAAGCCCACAACTCAAGACCACTGCTCACCCATCACTCTCCCCCGATACTAGCGTCTCTGGATAACTCACCTAAAAATCAAATTTCTAACCCTATGCGATTATCTGTTTTATTCATAACATTCCTTTGTTTCTCCCTCACGGCGTGCAAAGAAGAAGTGCCCCAAAAGGAAAAAAAGGTTGATGCAACTCAAATTGAAAAGGCTGGTGCGAGGGTCGATATCTCAAATGACGTGATTCATAGCCAACCCTTTGTAACAGATGATCAGGGGGTTGAGGGCAGACGCCTGGCCATGCAGCATTGCCAGCGGTGCCACATGTTTGTCGAGCCCGAAGCATTACCCAAAGCCGTTTGGCAGGACTTTGTGTTCCCTCGTATGGGTGCCTTCATGGGCATGCATCATGCGGGTGTGAAAACCAGAATTGAAAATGGCAGCCACCCTGCCGAAAAGCAAATAATTCACGATGCAGGAGTCTATGCACCGAGAGCCGAGATGACATTGAAAGACTGGCAGGTTCTTGTCGCTTACTTCGTGGATCAGGCGCCTGAAAAACTGACCAAACCCGTTAATATTACTGTGATCGCGCCAAGCACCGAATTGTTTCAGGAAGCAAGCTTTGGATATAAGCAGGATAATCCGAATACCACGCTGGTTCGAATTGATGAGGCTAGTAAGCGATTGTTTGTAGGAGACATGGTAACTGCTCAGCTATCCATATTGAACTCAGACTTAAATCGTTCTCAGAAAATCAAAATGAGCAGTGCTCCCGTGCATGCTGAAATCCTGAATGGTGATCTCTGGGTGACGAACATCGGATTTGTCAATCCAAGCGATTTCCCGGCAGGGGAGCTGGTCACGTTAAAAGGAGAAGATGGCTATTACGCCACCAGCGGACAAAAAAAACTCACCCAATTACGAAGGCCCACTCACGCATCCTATACCGATATGAATAAGGATGGATTGACCGATGTGTTCATGTCGGAATACGGCAACCAAATAGGTGCTTTTAACTATTATCAAGCGAAGAAGGATGGCGGTTATCAAAAGACCGAATTGATGAGGGAACCCGGAAGTATGATCTCTCATG
>JARFPV010000392.1 GCA_029288115.1 Akkermansiaceae bacterium
AGCCCGGAGCGTCCTTCGGCACGCTCAAATATCGGGTCGCCATAGTTGATCGGGCCTTTTTCCAGATTTCCCACACTACCCACATACCCGATGATATGCGCGGCACTCTGTCCCTGCGGATAATGCCGCACGTAGACAGGATGCAGGATCAGTCCGCTCATCAGCTTGGATTCGATCTCTTTTTTGCGGGCTTCATTGACAACGTGTGTCACCGGCATCGCTAGCCAACGACGATGACGGTAGTGCTGCCAGAGCTCCTCGTCAGAAACTTTCCACTCAATGCCAAACAGCTCGTTCGCCTGCACCACCCTCTTTCGTGCCCACTCAATGACAAATGCGCGGTCAGCGTTTTCAAATTGAACGAACTTTAATGCAGGATACCACACCACCTTACTTTGGGCGAACGGCGCGCCATAGCGATCGGTAATCTGTCCGCGCGGGGCAGGAATGGAGAGTGTCATCGTGCGAGCATTGCGCCGCACTGTCAGTGATCCTTCCAATCCTTCGCCATTCTTTGGCTCAGGAACCGTGCCTACCGGAGGTATGGGCGCGGTTGGAGCCGTAGCCGCAGCAATTCGTTCATCGGCAGGCTTTCCGGCAACCGTGGTATTGGGAGTTTGTGACACCGCCAATCCAGTCAATGCAAACATGGTGGCAACAGACAAAGCCATCCCCTGCGATATGATCACGCTCGGAAACCGGATTCTGGCTAGTGGCTGCATCGTCATGCTCGAAAAAATTCTTACACAAATCAGGAGGATTAGCTATCATGAATTTTCAACATCCTGTGCGCAACCCCCGACCCCGGCCCGGTGTTTTATCCCCCATGAAAACCTTCTTCATCCTACTCCTCATGGGCAGCCTCGCGCATGGTGCCGAGCTATCCTCAAAAAAGCACGTACGTTACCAGAACACCGCCGGAGCGTCTGTGCTGCGACAGATTCTCGATGTGCACTACGATGCGAGCAGCACCAAAACCGCTAAACCCGTCATTCTCTGGGTTCATGGTGGCGCTTGGAAATTTGGCAACAAGACCCACAGCATTGGCCCCAAGGCCAAGGCATTCACAGAAGCAGGCTACGTTCTGGTAGCCATGAATTACCGGTTCTACCCGAAGGCCTCCTGGAAAGATCAGGCTGGTGACGTCGCTGCAGCAGCGAAATGGATTCAGCAAAACATCTCGGCATACGGAGGCGATCCAAAACGTATGATTCTGATGGGCCACTCAGCGGGCGCCCATCTGGCGGCTCTCACCGCCGCCGACCCATCGTATTTGAAAAAGGCAGGAGTTCCCTACAATCACATCAAGGCTGCTGTTCTGCTCGATGGTGCGGGATATGATCTTCCAGCGGTGATGAATACCTCGGCCGGCAAACATCTCAAACTCTATCAGGAAGTCTTTGGGAATGACCCGGCGCAACTCAAAGCTGCTTCCCCTAACCACCAGTTTAGTAAAAAACGCCCCGCTCCCGACTACCTCATCATCCCGGTTTCCAACCGGGAAATCACGCAGCTACAATCAAACAACCTGGCAAAAACTATCAAAAATTCCGGCAATCATGCTGAAGTTCACGTCGCTCGCAACCGTACCCACATGACACTGAATCAGAAAATAGGCCATCCAGGTGACACTCCCACCAAGGTGATCCTCAAGTTCCTTAAGGCCAGGCTCAGTAAGTAACCACTTTCACGGCTCACTAAAGTACTTTTCCAATTCCTCAGCACTCTTCATCTTGCTGAACGCTTCAGCTTGTCTCAGAAGGTTTGGTGCCGTATCGTGATGGGCCATCAGCTCGTTCTTTGCCTTTTGCAACAGCTTCCTCACTTTGCCTCCATCCCCGGTCTGAACCGTTTTGCTTAACGCCCGGATACATTTTCCATTATGGAAATAGTAGCGGTACTCACGCCCAATCGTAACGGTTTTCGATTGCCCCTCGGCCGTCTCTTCACCCGTGAATCTCCACTCTTCGGTGAACTCGTATACAAAGAATAATTTCCCATTATTAAAATAAAACATCACCGTTGAGGACCCGTGCTCACCATACGAATCGTGAATGAGTTTTTTTAGTTCGCCAGCCTTAGTCTCATAGCGCGTTAACCCTCCGACGTGCGGTGTTTCATCCTCATTTGTTTTGTAGCTGGTTTTTTTCAGTGCCTTATTGTTCTCCACCTCCCCATACCACTTGCGAATCTGGGCAATCTGGCTTTTTTCATCGGCTTGTGAACTGGCAAGCAATAACCCGCCAATCAATGGAATCATCAGTAAATTTCTCATACCTACCTCATAATCCATTGATCACAAATAATCGACCAAGAAATTCGTCCTTGATTCCCACCCGATAGCATCCACCCTTACATCCCGACAGGAGAGTCCTACGACCGAGGGACTGAGAACAGCCGACGCGCGGCAAACATCCTCCGAACCTGCCACGGTTTGCACCGACGAAGGGAGTCGCATTTTTCATCCTGAGAAATCTTCTCTGCCCGTTGTGTTCACCACAACGGGTTTTTTATTACTCATCCCATCAATCAAGACTCACCATGATCGAAGACATCACTCCCGAAAATTCGCACCAGCGTTCCGATTACACCGGCAACTTCATTGAGGACATCGATAACTCCGAAGAACTTGCTGCCCTTGAAAAGGATCCGACCATTTTCCCTAACTCCACCCGCGTTTATGTAGAGGGAAAAATCCATCCAGACGTTAAGGTCCCCATGCGTGAGATCCGACTCTCGGACACCGAGCACCCGAATGGAAGGGTCGAGAAGAACCCACCGATCCGTGTCTACGATTGCTCCGGGCCGTGGGGTGATCCGGATTTTGATGGTGACGTGCGTGATGGCCTGCCTGCCTTACGTCGGGAATGGATTCTCGGCCGTGGTGACGTCGAGGAATACGAAGGCCGTGCAGTTAAAGCAGTCGACAACGGCTACCTGTCTGAAAAACACGCTGAGAAATACAACGAGAATAAGGCCGCCAAAAACAAACTGAAGGAATACCCCGGCCTGAAACGCAAACCGCTCAAAGCCACCGGACATCCTGTTACCCAAAAATGGTACGCCGACCAAGGGATTATCACCCCCGAGATGGAGTACATCGCCATTCG
>JARFPV010000068.1 GCA_029288115.1 Akkermansiaceae bacterium
CCCCCCAGTTTCAACGAAATGGTCGCCGTGAGAGATATCCCGGGTGGACTTGAAGTCGAATTCTTCCGTCCGGTGACGAAAAATCAGCTCTCAAAATTAAAGCTCCATGCCGAGCAATGGACATACGTTCCCACCAACGGCTACGGCGGCCGACCATTCGGCAATGAGAACCTCAAAGCGACGGTTGCCTCTGTGAATGGCAAACGACTACGACTGAAAATCGACGGAATTCGTGACAACACTCCGCCCTACATCACGCACAAAAAATACAGCAATGAAAACGTCGGCTGGGTCATCCAGCTGACGCTTGGAGGTATTGGGCTCTATCAAGACCGCGCATGGTACACGATGATCCATCACCAAGGAGGTGGAACAAAACTTGCCATCGCAAAAGATAAGACATCCGTTGAAAACGATCCCGTTGCCTACGCCAAGGCGCAGTATAAAGCTGTATGCGCCGCTTGTCACAGCCTCGATGGATCACGCCTCGCAGGACCTTCGTTCAAAGGACTCGCCGGAAAAGAACAGCAGATCATTCGCAACGGTAAGGAGATCAAAATCAAGGTCGACCGCGATTACCTACAACGCGCCATCCACGCACCGCTAGCCGACATTCCTGTCGGGTATCCGCCAGCCATGCCAAACCTCAACCTTAGCCCAGCGGAAGAAAAGGCGATGGTCGACTGGATTCTCTCAGGTGCAAAAAAGTAGTCTCGATTCACTCGAAGTACGTGTCCTCGTGTGAATACACAGGTGCACAGCAGCAAAGAAAACGGATATCTGTTGTGGCGGTGATCTGGTGCCATGCGCCTGGCGGAATGAGTATCGCATCATTGGGCCCGACCATCCGCTCCACTCCATCAATTTCCATCACTGCCTCACCCTCGAGCATGAAGTAGATTTCCTCGCTCAGTTTATGGTAGTGGCGATCTGTCTGACCACCAGCCGGCAAACTCGCCTCAGCGAGACTCTGGTTCTGCACCGGTGCATTGGTGGCATCTAAAATACTACGAATGGTGGAGCCGTCCGCAGTGGTGAACGGTTCTTGGTCGGCTAGCTGGTTGACGGTCATGGTTGGATATTACAGAATCCGGATGTGGAAACAACCTCCGTCACCTGCCCGTCGTGTTTCGAATCCTTTGAGGTCGCGCACCCTCCTGCTGAGGAATGCCCGTGCGAGGTCGATTACGATTGTGAAGTATGCTGCCGCCCGATGGTGATCATTTTTTCGGATGGCGCTGCAGACGCGAGAAGCCTTGACGACTGATGGAAAAACCAGCACCTCCTTGCCCTAGTCCAACCGCTGTGTTACTGTGCGGCTGTAATGAGCATGGAGTTAACACCGGAGTATCTACGCACACTGAGGTCTCTCTCAGGCGAGGACAAGCTGCGCTCTGCGTTTCGGCTCTACTGGTCGGCCCGTAAGCTCAAAGCCTCTTTTCTCCGCAGCGAGCACCCGGACTGGGAAGAAGATGCCGTCCAAGCTGAAGTGAAACGTATTTTCTCAAACGCCACTACATGAGTGATCTACATGAGCCGTTTCTGCTGTTTACTTCCCCCCTGCAGTCACGGGGCATCCGCTACATGGTGAGCGGAAGCGTGGCTGCCATTTTCTATGGTGAACCCCGGTTGACCAATGACGTGGATATTGTGTTGTTCATCACCTCGAAAGAGGTTGACTCCCTGATAGCGGCATTTCCAGAAACAGATTTCTACTGCCCTCCAAAAGAAGTCATTCTCAACGAAATGGCACGACCTGAACGCGGCCATGGTAACCTCATCCATCACCAGACAGGTTTCAAAGCGGACCTCTACTTTGTATCACACGACCCCCTGCACCTTTGGGGGCTCTCACACACACGTGACGGAGAAATGGATGGAGAAACGTTCCGTCTAGCACCGCCAGAATATGTTATCGTGCGTAAACTTGAATTCTACCGTGAGGGCAATTCACAAAAGCACCTCAGGGATATTCACCGGATTCTTGCCACCATGGAAAACAGGTTGGAGCGCGAGTTGCTCGACACATTTATCAGCGAGCGACAGCTTGGTGATGAGTGGCAGTTAGCCCAGAGTCTGGACGACTGATGCAAAAACGATGTCATATCCCAGACCGTGAGTCCTGCCCGTTCTTGCCACCTGCAGACGTGGTAATCCGGCCAATCGATATCTCATACGTAAGAAAACGCGGAGGCCCCGATGCCTATCTTGCCGCGCTCACCTGCGCGCAGTCGCTCTGGCTTCAGGCACACCCCGCCCAGGCCCTGCTTCAGCTCAACCATGCAATGTCACATGATTTTGGGGAGAAAAACATACCGTACCCAATGCCCTACCAAGCCTTGGTATGGATCATGACACGTCGGCACGAGGAGGGTTTCCTTGGCAACCCGGTACGCCATTTCCAACATCTGGCAACGAGAATGAGCGGCCCTAATATAAGCCTGCGCGTTGCCCGTGCATGGGTATGTTTCCACCTTGCGGAGAGCGTTCTTCCCGCCGAGGAGTTCCCCCGGGACACTCGACAGATAGAAAAAGAACAATTGGAAATCCCGGACACCACCACGCTGT